>NZ_AMPG01000004.1 GCF_000299415.1 Candidatus Microthrix parvicella Bio17-1 | reverse complement strand
CACAGCGGTCGAGATCGGGACTGCTCGTTGTTTGCGTCCTTTGCCGTGGGCGATGTTGATGTGAGCACCGGGCCGATCGAGTTGAACATCGGCGATGGTGAGCGCTGTTGTTTCTGTGACCCTGAGCCCGGTTTGGGTCATGACGGTGAGGATGGTGTGGTCGCGTCTCCCGCACCAGGTGTCGGTGTCGGGGGCGGCGAGCAGTGCTTCGGTTTCGGGTCGGGTGAGGAACGAGACGGTGGCCCGGTCGGTCCGTTTCTGGGGGATTGTGAGGACGCGTTGGATCGTCTCGGCGTGTTCGGGGTGCTGGTGGGCCGCGTATTTGTAGAACGATCTGATCGCGGCGAGGCGGGTGTTGCGGGTGGAGGGGCTGTTGTGCCTTTCGGTTTCGAGGTGGTGGAGAAACCCTCCGATGAGGGTGGCGTCAAGCTGACCGATATCAAGATCGGATGGGTCGGTGTTGGTGTGGTCGGTGGTGTAGGCGATGAGGAGCCGGAAGGTGTCTCGGTAGGCGGCGATGGTGTTCGGGCTGGCGGCTCGTTGTTTGATGAGCCGGTCACAGAAGAACGCTTGAAGGGTCGGAGCGAGTGCGGTCATGAGAGCACCCCCGCGGCTGCTTCGAGTCGGTCTGCTGCGAACCCGAGAAGTTCGGGTGTGGCCTCCAAATACCAGTAGGTCGACGACGGCTCGGTGTGGCCGAGGTAGGTCGACAACAGGTGGACACGCGAATCGATGTTGAGGCCATCTCGATACCAGCCGGTCAGGGTCACCACAGCGAACGTGTGGCGGAGACAGTGGATGCGGGGCCGGCAACGTTCCGACCGTGCGGTGATCCCGGCGTCCCTGGTGAGACGCTGAAAGTTGGGGTGAACGTTCTCATAGAAGAGCCGGGTCCCGACCGTCGAGACGAACAACGCCTCACACCGCTTGGTGCTCAGGGTGGTGTCCCGAAGCTGGCTGTAGGCGACGAGCGCGTCGGTGGTGCTTGGATGCAACGGAATCCGGCGGGTCTTCCCGAACTTGGTGTCACGGATCGTGAGCACCCCCGAGTCCGGATCGAAATCGGTGCGGTCAAGGCGGATCGCCTCACCGACCCGCATCCCGGTCACCGCCAACAGGCCGATCAACGTCCCATACGTTGCGGCTTTCAACGGTGTGTGGATCTTGTCGGCCGCGGCGAGCAGCGCACGGATCTGGGTGTCGGTGTAGATGAACGGCTCGGCCCGCCGGGAGTGCGCCGGGAACACATCGGCGGGAGGAACCTCGGTGGCCGGGTCGGTCGCCTGATGATGTTTCGCGAACACGCGGACCACCCCGAGCCGGGTCGCCCACCAGTCGGGCTGCGCTTCGGCGGGCATGGTTGCCCACTCGACGGCCAGGGTGGTTGTGATCGTGGTGGTCTCGCGGCCGTGGAGAAACTCGACGAAGTCGTGGAGAAGACGGTTATGTCGTTCGAGTTTGTGGCCCAACGAACGTCGGAGCGTGAGGTAGTCATCGACAGCACCATGGAGGTCACTCATCGGGCACCTCCGGGCCAGACCATCGCCAACGAACGCAACGCCTCGAGGTCGCATTTGGCGTAGATCGCGGTGGTCGACATGCTTCGGTGACGGAGAACCTGGCCGACCTCGGCGAGTGCGGCACCGGCCCCCAACATGTCGGTCGCAGCACTATGTCGCAGCCGGTGAGGGCCGAATCGTTCGATCCCGGCCCGCTCACACGCTTGCCCCACAACCCCTTGCACAGCACCTCTTGTCATTGGTCCGTGAGGTGCCAGCAGCCTCAGAAACACGTTCCGGTCCGTTGTCGGGCGTCGACCGTGAGCCAGATAGCCGACAATGGCCTCCCCCACATCTGCTGGGAGCGGGAGCCGTTCAACCCGGACCCCTTTGCCGGTCACCGTGATCTCCCCGGCGTCCCAATCGATGTCCTCCAAACACAACCCGGCCACCTCACCAGCCCGCAACCCCAGCCGTGACAACAACACCAAAACCGCGTAGTCACGCCGTCCGGCGACAGTGGTCCGGTCACACCCCGCCAACAACGCCGCAACCATCTCGGATGCCACCGCCTTGGGCAACGCCGCGCCCCGCCAGCCCGCAACCCCCGGAACCGCCGTCGACAAATCAACCGACGTCCAACCAGCTGCGAACAAAAACCGCAGAAACGAACGGGTATCGGACACCAACAGCTTTGCTGTGCCAACACTCCGCTCAGGACACTCACGGCCCACAAACCGGTGAACATCACCCGCTTCCAAAACGTCGACGTCGACACCGGTCGACCCCAGGAACAACCAAGCTGTTCGCACACGCCGTTCGACCGTGCTGACCGTCAGCGCCCGTTCCTCAACCAACCAACACCGGTATCCGTCAACCAGTTCCTCAACCGGGCCGACCGGGCCAACCACAACCCGCTCCGGTATCGCACCAACCGACCGCAGAAACCCCAACAGCGGCTCCAACGCCCTCAACGAATGAAACGACGTGTAGCCCTCAGCACGCCGATCAGCCAGGAACAACTCAGCCTCAGCTTCGCAAAGCGCCTCAACATCGAGACCACCAGAGGCCATCCACCGGCTCACATGCGCGAACAAACGCACCTGATTCGCAGCCGACAACGGCGTATAGCCACTCCGGCCCAGCTCCTCAACGAAACCATCCCGAAACGGGACCAACGGGCCACACACCCGAACATCCAACGGACCACTCATCGTCACTCTCCTGTCCAATAGCGGACAGGAAGCCTCGATCAGAACCCCAGGATTATGCCGAACACGACAACCCAAACTCCGCGCTCACCAACACATCCGCACCACTGTTCGGCATAATCACGGATTCGGCATAATGTGGCAAACACAACCGCTGGAAGCAAAAGGGCTTCCGGATCCAACGAACCCCGGACGGCAAATGGCACACCACCCGCCCCGACGGCAGCCAACTCGAGTAGGCTGGCGGGCTGCCGTCAGGCAAGCCGATCGTTGCTTGAGTGCCCGGGGTGGGACTTGAACCCACACGCCCTTTCGGACAAGGGATTTTGAATCCCCCGCGTCTGCCATTCCGCCACCCGGGCTTGGGTGGAGCGCCGATGGTAGCCCGACGGAGCGCTCGGCCACCACCGAGAACCGCTGTGCCGTGCACCATCGACCCACGGTCGTCGGCATGGCCACATCCATTGACTACCATCTGGCCCGTGAGCCGTGGACTGAAGGTGTTGTTGTTGGCCCTGCTGACCATATTTGTGGCCAGAGAGATCATGTTTCGGCGCAACCTGGCCGACTTCAACCCGGACACCGCACCCTTCGGCGACTGACCCACACCTCCTTGGACGCGCCGATGGGAGCGCCGAAGCGCTCCCATCGGGTTGAATCACTCGCATTCGAGGCCTGAACGGCCCCGGGCGATCAGGGCTGAACCTCGCCCTTGGCAACCTTCTTCAGCTTGGAACCAGCTGAGATCTTCACGGCCTTGGTGGCCGGGACCTGGATCTGCTCGCCGGTCTGCGGGTTGCGGCCCATGCGAGCCTTGCGCTCGGTCTGCTCGAAGGAGATGAAGCCGGGGATGGTCAGCTTGTCGGTGCCCTTCGCAACCACCTCGCCGACGACGGTGATGAACTCGCCGAGCACTGCGTTGACGTCCTTCTCGGACAACTCGGTGCGACGGGCGATGGTCGAGACCAGTTCACTCTTGTTCATGGGTGCCTCCTCAGCGGTTCGTCCGCTTGAATCGTGTACGAACCGACTTGGTTCGGGGTCAATGTGACCCTATTGCGCCGCCCGCCACGTTTCGCAACCCGGGACCTGGGCAACCGCCCGGAATCCACTGAATCGCGAAGGTGAATGACAACGGTGTAACTCTAACAGTTTCGGGCGGGTTCTGGAACCCACCGGGTTGCGAGAGCCCTACGGGCACAAGGAATCCGGGGCATCAGGCCGTCAGCGGGCAGGGAAGGGACCGCTGAAACATGCGGAGACCAGCGGTCGCCATCAGGCGCCTCGATCGAGTGCATCGCGGAATGTGGCGACCTGTTCGGCCACCTGGTCGGGCGATCCACCCTCCAACACCGTGCGAACGAAGGCCGAACCAACCACGACACCGTCGGCCACCTCGCACACCTCCACCGCCTGCTGTGGTGTGGACACCCCAACGCCCACCAGCACAGGCAGGTCGGTGATGGCCTTGGCCCTCCGGGCGATCTCCTTGGCGGAGTCGGCCAGGCTGGCCCGCTCCCCGGTGACTCCGAGCAGCCCGACTGCGTAGAGAAAGCCTCTGGACCGGTCGGCGATGCGCTGGAGACGCTCATCGGGGGTGGTGGGTGCAGCCAGCAGCACAGTCTCGACACCCGCCCCGTCGGCGGCCGCAATCCACGGGCCGGCCTCGTCCAGGGGAAGGTCGGGCAGGATGGCCCCGGCAATGCCGGCGCGGGCCAACTCGCCCGCAAACCTCGTGACACCAGGGCGGAACACCAGGTTGTAATAGGTCATGACAGCGAGCGGAATGCCCACGTCGGCGGCGCCCGCGGCCTCGATCACCTCGTAGGGCAGCGCGCCTTCCCTGAGCGCCTGGTCGGAGGCGGCCTGAATGGTGGGGCCATCCATCACCGGGTCGGAGAAGGGCACGCCGATCTCGATGGCATCGGCGCCGGCCTGGGCGACGGCCTCGACGGTGGGCACCCACTCCCCCAGCCCGCCGGTGAGGTACGGCACGAGTGCCTTGCCACCGTTGGCCCTGCGGCGCCGCAGCGCCGCCTCCAGCCGTCCGGGCGTGTGCTGGTGCTCTGGGGCTGAAGCGTCCGGGGCGTTCATCCGAGCACCTCCATCATCTGGCCCACGTCCTTGTCGCCCCTACCCGACAAATTGACCAGCACGGTCTTGCCTGCCAGCTCGGACCTGGCCTTGGACACCCAGGCGAGGGCATGGGCCGACTCCAGCGCCGGGATGATCCCCTCGGTGCGGCTGAGCAACTGGAACGCCTCGATGACCTCCGCATCGGTCACCGGCACGTAACGGGCCCGGCCCTCTGCGGCCAGATGGCTGTGCTCGGGGCCGACACCCGGGTAATCCAAACCTGCCGAGATCGATTGGGCCTCGACCACCTGGCCGACGTCGTCCTGCTTCAGATACGAGGCCATGCCGTGCACCACGCCGACGGCCCCTCCGCCGATGGCGGCGCCACCAGCGGGCTCCACACCAACCAGCTCGGCATCGGTGTCGACGAACCCGGAGAAGATGCCGGCGGCGTTTGAACCGCCGCCGACGCAGGCCGTTACCACGTCGGGGTCGGCGCCGGTGAGCTTTCGCACCTGCGCATACGCCTCCTCGCCGATCACCCGGTGAAACTCACGCACCATCCAGGGATACGGGTGAGGGCCCATCACCGAACCCAGGCAGTAGTGGGTGGACTCGACGGTGGCCACCCACGAACGCATCGCCTCGTTGACCGCGTCCTTCAGGGTGCGGCTGCCGCTGCGGGCGGGACGCACCTCCGTGCCCAGCAGGCGCATGCGAAACACGTTGAGCTCCTGGCGAGCCATGTCCACCTCCCCCATGTAGACCACACACTCCATGCCCATGAGCGCCGCTGCCGTGGCGGTGGCGACGCCGTGCTGACCGGCACCGGTCTCGGCCACCAGCTTGGACTTGCCCATACGCCGTGCCAGCAGCGCCTGGCCCAGCACGTTGTTGATCTTGTGCGAGCCGGTGTGGTTGAGGTCCTCCCGCTTGAGTAACACCCGGCAACCCAGCTCCTCGGACAGGCGGTGGGCCTCGGTGAGCGGGCTGGGGCGACCGGCGTAGTCGGTGAGGAGGCCGTTGAGCTCGGACCGGAACGCCTCGTCGGCCCAGGCGTCACGGAACGCCGCCTCCAGCTGCTGGCAGGCCGGCACCAGCGTCTCGGGCACATATCTGCCGCCAAATTCCCCAAAGCGACCGGTGGAACCCGGATCGCCCATGTGAGTTGTAGTGGTCACCCGTGCTCCTGGAACGCTCGAAGTCGGGCGTCACCCTACGCCGGGCTGTCGTTGCACCCGAAGCGTGTTCCCTAACCGGCGGCCGGTGTGCGAGCCATGGCGTCCCGATACAACTGCTCGTAGGAGGCGGCCAGGCGCTCCATGGAATAGGCGTTGGCCCGTCGATGGCCGGCCACGACCAGGCGTTTCGCCAGCGCCTGGTCGCCCAGCACGGCGTTGAGCGCCTTTGCCAGCGCGGTGGGGTCGTCGGGTTCGGCGAGGAGCGCGTTGCGGTCGTGGGTGCCCACGTTGGTGTAACCGGGGATGTTTGAGGCGACCACCGGCGTACCGGCCGCCATCGCCTCCAGCAGGACGACCCCGAAGCTCTCGCCACCGATCGCAGGTGCGCAGAACACGGTGGCCCCGGCCATGCGCGCATCCCGCTCGGCGTCGCTGAGGCGGCCAAGCCACTCGATGCGATCGTCGCCCACCGTGGACGCCTGAAGCTCGTCGGTCAACGGACCGGTGCCGGCCACCCACAGGCTGACGTCCTGGGGAAGCTGCTTCATGGCCTCCAGCAGGACGGCAAGGCCCTTGCGTGTCTCATGACGCCCCACGAAGAAGATGGAGGGACCCTCGGCCTCGTGGGGGGTGACTCGGGCGAACGCCTCGGTGTCCACGGCGTTGAACAGCACCAGCATGTCGTCGTCGTCGAACCACACCCCTGCGGTGGAGCGGGCGTCGTCCGACACGGCCACGCGCACGTCCAGGCGCCGGACGGCCCAGGAACCCAGCGGCCGCAGCCACGATGAGTAGGCCGAGAAGTCGCCCGAGGCGTGGAACGTGCCGACCATCGGGCAGGGTTTCACCACCAGTGCCGTGTTGGTGATGCCGGGCACCAACGGTTCGTGCAGGTGCAACACATCGAAGTCCTCGTCCCACACGGCGCGCATCACGCGCAGCTGTGCCGACAGGTCCGGGGCCAGCGGCGCCACCGAACCGTTGGTGGCGAACGGAATGGACGCACCCAACGGGGTCACGCCCGGCTCGGGCGGCGGCCCATCGCACGGCGCCAACACGCGTACCTCGTGGCCCCGTCGTCGCAGCGCCCTGGCCAGGCCCAGCACCTGGCCCTGCACGCCACCGGGCACGCTCAGGCTGTAGGGGCAGACGAGACCGATGCGCATCGGCGAGAGGCTAGTTGTCCGGCCCTATCGGCTTGGATCCGGGCAGCGGGTCGGGCGAGTACCCGGCGGCGCGGAGTGCCACGATGTCGCTCGGCCAGTTGGCGGACTGAAGGTGCCACTGCTCGGGGTGAGCCGAAATGAGCTCCTCCAGTTCGTAGGCCAGGTGCTGGGTGAGACGCGCAATGTCGGAACGCAATCGACCCTCGCGGGTGAGATCCATCGGTGGCCGCACCACGCCAAGCACACGGTTGCCGGCGGTCTCATAGACGGCGGCGGGCAGCAGTGCTGCGCCGGTGCGCAGCGCCATGGTGACCGGGCCGGCGGGCAGGCGCGTGCGCTCACCGAAGAACTCCACCTCTGGGCCGCCGCCACCGATGTCGCGGTCCGACAGCAGACAGACGACGTGGCCCTGCTTCACCGCACGGCTGATGGCACCCACCGCAGCGGGCCCCAGCGGCACCACGTTGATGCCCAGCGCCTGGCGTTTGGCATGGAACCAACTGAACAGCTCTGGCGGCTCGATCGTTTCAACCACGGCGGTCACCTCCACGCCGTGCACCCGGGTGAGCCACGCCGCCGCCCACTCCCACCTGCCAACGTGGGGCAGCGCCAGGATCGGTCCGGTGCCCGTGGCGAGCGCCTCGTCGACATGATGCAGTCCCCGACTGTCGAAATTGGCCGCCAACTCGTCGATCGACATGTTGGGCAGTCGGAGCAGGTCCTCCCAATAGCGTCCGTACGACCGGAACGCCGCAGTGGTGAGGGCCTGGCGTCGCAACGGCGTGAGGGTGTGGCCTGTGGCCCGGTCGAGGTTGCGCTGAATCAGCAGGCGACGCTCGGCCAAAATCGGGGCCACCGCGGTGCCGAGACCCTGGGAGATGAGGTTGGCCCCCGGCCGGGGCAGGAGGCCGGCGGCGCGGGTGCCCACCTTGAACAGGTCGAGGACGGAGATGCCCAGCACCATTCAGCGCACCGTCACGTTGATGTGGCTACCGAAGTGGCTCTGGATCAGCGGCGCGATGCCAGACGGCGGTCGCGTGCGTCCCGACGGATCTGCCAACGCTCGGCCATGGTGGCCTCGCTGCGCCGGGGGCGGCGACGCTGACGGGAGGTGGGGGGGCGCTCGGCGGAGGCCTGCTTCCATACTTTGACGAAGCGCTGAACGGCGGTACCCACGTTGAGGACCACCATCAGGAGCAGCGCGGGGATCATCAGCACGGGGAACAGCAGCGCCACCAGGAAGATCACGAAGCGCTCGGCCCGCTCCACCAGCCCGCCGCGGGCGTCGAAGCCAAGCGACTCGGCTTTGGCGCGTATGTAGCTCACCCAGGAGGCGCTGGCCAGCACCGCCACCGGCAGCCACACCCAGTTGGGTCGGGTCTGGCTGAAGTTCACTGCGACGGCGCCAAAGAGCAGCGCGTCGGTGACACGGTCGACCACCGAATCGAAGAAGGCACCTCTGGGGCCGGCGGTGCCCGAGGCTTTGGCGACGGCGCCGTCGAGCAGGTCCGGCACCCCGGTGAGGACGACGAGCAGAAGCCCCAAATGCCACCAGCCGAGGCTGATGACGACCGCCGCAGCGACCGCCATGACCAGGCCGGCGATGGTCAGGTGGTCGGCGGTGATGCCGGTGCGCTTGATCTGATGGCCAACAGGCTTGAGCTTGGCCTCGACCTGGGGACGGAAGTTTCCGTCGAACATGGGTTTCTCCCCTCGGGGTGCTTACTTTTGCAAGCATAGCGACCGCCGTCGTGTCATGTGAAGGTTTACGCCTGATCGGAGTCCCACTGGTCCGGGTTTTCCTCGGCGAACCACTCGACGATGTCGCCGCTGATGCCGTCCACCAGCACGATGCCGCGGTTTTTCGGGGGGTTCTCGGCGGAGTAGATGAGAATGCGCCACGTCGGGGTGGACAGCCAGCCCCGCCACACCTGCTGCGCCGACGAGTGACCCACCGGGAAGCCCACGATGGCGCCCGCAGTGGCGAAGGCCTCCTGATCGTCGACGTTCAGCGTGCGCCCGGCGAACAGTCCGTAGATGCCGAACACCGCCAGCAGCGCGCCGGCGACCGCCAGGCCGGTATTGACGGTGGCGTCGCCCTCGAACGCAATCGACACCGCGATCGCTCCGGCACCCAGCACCAGGTAGATCAGCGCAGGAATGCGGCGACGGTTGTTGTTGGGGAAGGTGATGGGGCCGGCGGCGGTGAAGTCGAGATCCTCGGGTAACTCGTCGACGTGCTCGTCGACGGTGCCCTCCTCGGTGTGGTCCTCGCTGGTTGAGTCGTCACTCACAGGGTCATCCTTCCATCCATGCGGCGGGGGCGCCGCCTGGCCAGCCGGCGCGCAGCCGGTCCCAGGCCTCGGGCAGCGCCACCGGCAAGGTGCGGGTGTCGGCGGTTGCGGTCATGAAGTTGGCGTCTCCGGCCCAACGGGGAACCACATGCACGTGCAGGTGATCACTCTGGGAACCCCCGGCCGCCTCGCCCAGGTTGACACCCACGTTGACGGCGTCGCAGCCCAGACCGTCGGTGCAGGCCGCCGTGAGGTCACGAACGAGCGACCACAACTCGGCAAACTCATCGTCGTTCAGGTCGCTCAGGCCCGGGACACCGCGGTTGGGCAGCACCATGGCGTGGCCGGCGGTGTAGGGGAACAGGTTGAGCAGGACGAAGCAGTGGCCGCCGCGTGCCACCACAAACTTGTCGCGATCGGTTCCGGGGGCGGCCAGGATCCGCTCGAACAACGTGAGGTCGTGCGTCGGGGCCGCGTCGCCGAGTGTGCCCACGTAGTCGGATCGCCACGTGCTCCACAGGTGCTCGAGCGTCACAACGGGTCCGGTGGTGACGCGGCCGTGCTGGACGCGTCGTCGATCACCTGGTGGGCCACACCCGGGGCTTCGGGGACACCCTTGGATTCCACCTCTGCGCTCAGGCGACCAATGAACTCGGCGACGCCGACGTCGCGCTCCACCGAACCGCCGCGAGGGTTGACGCCCACGGTGTCGTGGGCGATGTCGTCGTCGCCGACGACGAGCACGTAGGGCAGCTTCTGGCCCTTGGCGTTGCGGATGCGCTTGCCAAGGGTGTCGTTGGCCTCGACGACCTCGGATCGATACCCGGCGGCCTTCAGCCGTGCGGCCAGGGCGTGGGCATAGTCGTCGTGGGAGTCGGCCACTGGCAGGATCGCCACCTGTACCGGCGCCAACCAGGTGGGGAACGCCCCGGCGTAGTGCTCCACCAGCACACCGAAGAAGCGCTCCACCGACCCGAACAGGGCCCGGTGGATCATGATGGGCCGGTGGCGTTCGCCATCGGAACCCACGTACTCCAACTCGAAGCGCTGCGGAAGTTGGAAGTCCACCTGGATGGTGGACATCTGCCAGGTTCGCCCGATGGCATCCCGGGCCTGTACGGAGATCTTGGGGCCGTAGAAGGCGCCGCCGCCGGGATCCATCACCAGGTCGAGGCCCTGTCCCTCCGCCACCTCACGGAGCGCCTCGGTGGCCTCGTCCCACTCCTCGTCGGTGCCCACCGCCTTCTCCTCCGGTCGGGTCGACAGCTCCAGGTAGAAGTCGTCCAGGCCGTAGTCACGCAGCAGCGACAGCACGAAGTCGAGCAGTGACGCCAACTCGGCGGCCATGTTCTCCTTGGTGGTGAAGATGTGGGCGTCGTCCATGGTGAGGCCGCGCACCCGGGTGAGCCCGTGCAGCACGCCCGACTTCTCGTAGCGGTACACCGTGCCGAACTCGAACATGCGCAACGGCAGCTCCCGGTAGCTGCGCATCCGTGAGCGAAAGATCAGGATGTGGAACGGGCAGTTCATCGGCTTCAGGTAGTAGTTGGTGGCGTTGCCGTCGCCGTCCAGGTCCAACTGCATCGGCGGGAACATGCCGTCGGCGAACCAGTCGAGGTGGCCCGAGGTTTGGAACAGGTTCTCTTTGGTGATGTGGGGCGAGTTGACGAACTCGTAGCCCGCCTCGGCGTGGCGCTTGCGGGAGTAGTCCTCCATCAGCATGCGCACGATGCCACCCTTGGGATGGAACACCGCCAGACCCGAGCCGATCTCGTCGGGAAAGCTGAACAGGTCGAGCTCCGCGCCCAGTCGGCGGTGGTCGCGGGCGGCCGCCTGCTCGAGGCGTTCGAGGTGGGCGCCGAGGTCGTCCTTGGAGGTCCACGCGGTGCCATAGATGCGCTGCAGCATCGGGTTGGCCTCAGAGCCGCGGAAGTAGGCGCCCGCCACCCGCATCAGCTTGAACCAGCCGAGCTTGCCGGTGGAGGGCACGTGGGGGCCGCGACACATGTCGATGAACCCGTCACCGTTGCGGTAAAAGCTGATCGCCTCGCCTGCCGCCGCATCACCATCGGAGTCGTCGCCCGCTGAGGCGGCCGACATGAAGGCCTGCTTGTACGGGTGATCGGCCATCTCGGCCATGGCATCGTCCAACGGCAACTCGTACCGTTCGAATCGCTGATTGGACTTGATGATCTGATTCATCCGCTTTTCGATGCGGACGAGGTCGTCCTCGGAGAAGGTGCCGCCCCCGGGCAGCTCGAAGTCGTAGTAGAAGCCGTCCTCGATGGGCGGACCACCGGCGAACGTGGCGCCGGGCCAGAGGTCGAGCACCGCCTGTGCCAACACGTGAGCGGTGGAGTGGCGCAGGTGCTCGAGCACCTCGGGGTCGCGTTTGGTGAGGAACCTCACCTGCGCTCCGTCGGGCAACGGTGCGCCAAGGTCTTTGGGCTCGCCGTTCACCTCGGCGATCAGCACCGCCTTGGCCAGGCCGGGCCCGATGTCGGCGGCCAGGTCGGCCCCAGTGGCCCCCTCGTCCAGTTCTCGTTGTGAACCGTCGGGAAGCGTGACCAGGATCGCTGACATAGGCGACGCAGGTTACTCCCCTGGGCTGACCCGGCCGGAACAGCCGAAGCGGGGAGCCCGAAGCACGCCGGGGCGCACCGTCGGGCTCCCCACCTCGGTGGGGGGTGACCCTGCCGTTGGGGCTAGGCGGTGACCAGTGGGCGGGGCTTGAGCACCGTGGAGGAGGACGCTCGTTCCAACAACCCGCCCGAGTTGGTCGTGGCATCGGCTACCTCGTCCGAAGGCAACGGCTCGGCGGCCGAATCGTCGACCGCGCGGTTGGTGGTGACCGACGAAGCTGCGCCGACCCCGATGCCGGGCGTCAGCGGGCGGGCTGCCAGGACCGAACTGGAGGACGGCCGGGTGGCCACCGATGAGGCGGTCGAGTTGGACGAGGTGGCGGCGGGACGCAGGTGGCGCCCACCCCTGACCTCGCCACCGACACCAGGCAGCACGGTGGCCGAGGAGGCGGCCGCAGCGGCCGGCTCTCGAGAGGCCTCCGGCTTGGCGGCCTTCGTGGCGTAGGTGTCGTCGTAGCTCTGGCCTGTCAGCCGACGGATCTCCCACATGACCTCGTCGGTCAGTTGGCGCAGCGCCAAACGGTCACCCAGCCGATCGCTGTAGCGATCAGGTGAGATCGGCTCACCGAAGCGGATGAGCACATCGCGGAACGGCCTGGGGAACTTGGCATCGGGTGGCTGCACCGCCAAGGTGCCGAGCAGCCCCACCGGCACGATCGGCGAGTTGGTCTCCATCGCCAGGCGCGCCATGCCGGTGTGGCCCTTGTGGAGGTCGCCGGACCGGCTGCGGGTGCCCTCCGGGTAGATGCCAAACAGCTCGCCCCGCCGTAGAACGTCGGCGGCGGCGTCGAGTGCGGCCTGAGCGTGCTCGCCGCCACGCCGGTCGATCGGGATCATGCCCATGGCAGGAAACAGCGTCTTGGTTTTCCAGTCGTCGAGATACTCGGCCTTGCCCACATAGGTGATGCGACGGGGCAGGCTGCACGGCACGAAGAACGAATCGAGCACCGACAGGTGGTTGGGCGCAATGATGGCGCCACCGCTGAGGGGGACGTTCTCAGCACCCTCGATGGTGACCCTCCAGGCGAAGTTGAACGCCGGCCTCAGCACGGCCTTGATGGGCCTTTGCAGCTGTCCAATTTCCAGTGGGCCCATCCCAAATGGCATTCGTTCTCCCCTTGCGGTCGATTACCTGCGGAGCGCTTCATGAGGCTCCTCGTGCGAGGTACCCAAACATGACGATTTGGTAACGGAGCCATTCTGGCGCATCGCCGCCGGGATTGATACGCAAGCGGGGCGATTTCTCACGAAAGTCTGAGAGATTTCATCGCACCGAAACAATGAACGAGCGTCACGCGGGAGTGGGCTCAGCGCTGGAGGTCCACTCCAAGCAGCAGCGCCGCCTCGGAAACGCCCTCACCCCGTGCGACCGCAGCATCGATTGCGGCGATGGCGGAGGGGGTATCGAGATCGTCGTCGAGTGCGACGCGGACCTCGTTGAGACCACCGTCGCCGTCCCCCGCCTGCTGCCAGCGCAGCCAACGCTGCTGAGCGTCGGGCATCAGGTCGTCGCCGAACTCCCACTCGGTGCGGTAGTGGTTGCCCAGCACCCCCAGGCGGATGGCCATGGGATGGAACTGCTGGGAGAGCTCGCTGACGAAGGCCAGGTTGCCAAGCGACTTCGACATCTTCTCGCCGTCCATATGCACCATTGCCTGATGCATCCAGTGGCGCACCAGCGGCTGACCGGTGGCGGCCTCCGATTGGGCCGCCTCGCACTCGTGATGCGGGAAGATCAGGTCGGACCCGCCGCCATGAAGGTCGATGGTGGTGCCAAGTTCGCGCAGGCACAGGGTGGAGCACTCGATGTGCCAGCCCGGTCGGCCCGGCCCCCACATCGACTCCCACGACGGTTCGTCGTCGGCGGAGGGCTGCCACAAGACGAAGTCCAGCGGGTCCCGCTTGTTGGGATCGTCCGGGTTTCCACCCCGCTCGGCGGCCAGCGCCAGCATGTCCTCCCGCGACAAGCCGGACAGCGATCCGAACGACCGAAGCGTCGCCACCTCGAAGTACACCGAGCCACCCGACTCGTAGGCATGGCCCGAGTCGATCACCATGCCGATGAAGCCGCGGATGTCAGGGATGGCGGAGGTTGCCCGGGGCTCGGAGTAGGCGGGCAACATGCCGAGCGCCTCCATGTCCGCGTCGAACCGGGCCATCTCGGCGGCGGCGAGGTCGAGGTAGTGCACACCCAACTCGCGCGCCTTGGGCAGGATCGAGTCGTCCACGTCGGTGATGTTGCGCACGCAGCGGGTCTCGTGGCCGAGGTCCCGCAGGCGGCGCTGCAACACGTCGTAGGTGAGATAGGTGGCCGCGTGGCCGAGGTGGGTGGAGTCGTAGGGCGTGATGCCGCACGTGTACATCGTGACCACGGGACCGGGTTCGAACGGCACGATCTCCCGCCGCTTGGTGTCGAAGAGACGCACGACCGCCCCGCTTCAGCCCTTTGCAGTTTTCGCCGCAGTTTTGGCGGGCGCCTTCGCCTTGGCGCCGGGCGATGCCTTGGTGCGGCGATCCTCCGGATTGATGCCGGTGAACCGGACCGCGGCCCTGGTGCGGTACTTCACGTTGAGCTGCAACAGGACCGCTGCGAAGGCCTCGATGGGCGCGGCGTTGGACAACTCGCCGGCATCAAGGCCGCGCAGGTCGGGAATGGCGTTGACGATGTCCAACGTGGTGTTGGTGGCCCCGTCATGGTCCGAGCACACCAACACGTCGCTCTCCACCGGATTGGCCAGGTCACCCAACTCCTTCGCCGGTACGTGGTGCATGGCCGCAGACACCAGCGACTTGGGGATGGCCGCCTGGATCGACGCAGCCACCGAACCACGGGGCGGCACCAGCGGCTGGAACTCGTGGGCCACCTTTGCCAGAGCGTTCGCCATGGAGATGACCACCTTGCCCGCCAGCAGGTCGGCCAAGGGCATCACCGTGGCGGCCGCAGCGTCCCACGGGGTGGCCACGACCACCACGTCGGCCCTGGCGGCGTCCTCGTTGTCACCGGCGTGGAGGTTGAGGACCTTGTCGGGCCACCTGTCCTTGATGCCGTCGACGACCTCCATGGCGCGGTACTTGGACCTGGATCCGATCC
The DNA here is from genome assembly GCF_000299415.1 of Candidatus Microthrix parvicella Bio17-1. Lineage (NCBI taxonomy): Bacteria > Bacillati > Actinomycetota > Acidimicrobiia > Acidimicrobiales > Microthrixaceae > Candidatus Neomicrothrix > Candidatus Neomicrothrix parvicella. The sequence continues at coordinate 234,070 of NZ_AMPG01000004.1, read as the reverse complement.
AGACCTCGTATCCCACCGACGACAGTCGAGCTGCGAGGCCGCTTCCGGCCGGTCCTGTTGCTCCAAGTACACCGATCTTCATGGGCGGCGATGGTAGTGGGATGCGGCGGACAACTCGGATTCCGCGCGCGGCCCCACCCGGGGTGTGAGAGCGTCGGTCGTCCGGGCGGGTCCGTCGCCGCCGACTTCAAGGAGGTGGTGCATGTTGCACACACGGATCAACCCAGCCAACGCTGAGCCGGTGCTCTCGGTGCGAGACCTGTCGGTCTGGCGGGGCGAGCGCCACCTGCTGAACGACGTCACCTGGGTGGTGTCGCCCGGTGAGCGGTGGGTGGTTTTGGGAGCCAACGGGTCGGGCAAGACCACGCTGGTGCGGGTGGCCACCTGGTGGGACCGGCCATCGGCCGGGAAACTCACCTTGCTTGGACACACCCTCGGACGCGCCGACGTGCGCTCGGTGCGAACGGAGGTGGGGTTCGTCAGCGTGGCGTTCGCCGACAAGATCCGTCCGGGGGTCACGGCTCACGACGTCGTCGTCTCGGCCCGCCACGGGGCGCTGGAGACCTGGTGGCATCACTACACCGCCGACGATCACGCCAGGGCTGCGGCATCGCTGGCCGAGATGGCCATGGCCGGCTTCGGCGAGCGGACCTTCGGATCGCTCAGCTCGGGCGAGCGTCAGCGGGTGCTGCTGGCCCGAGCCCTGATGGCCGACGCTCCCCTGATCGTCCTCGACGAGCCGTCAGCCGGCCTCGACCTGGGCGGTCGCGAAGACCTGCTGGGACGGCTCGACGCACTTGGTGCCGATCCGACCGGTCCGGCGCAGGTGTTGATCACCCATCACCCCGAGGAGATCCCCCCGAGCTTCACCCACGTGCTGTTGATCCGCGACGGAAGGGTGAGCGCCGCGGGCCCGATCGACGAGGTGCTCACCTCCGAGTCGCTCAGCGACACCTTTGGTCTGACGCTTCACCTCGAGCGTCGCGACGGGCGTTTCACCGCATGGGCGGCCACGTAGTCGAACCATATCGATCGGGTTGAGTTGCCATACCATCATCGACGCAGGGCCTCTGATCGTCGACGGAGAGAACGTGAACTCGCGTCTGTGGGCCCTGATCAAGCGAGCGACCGCCCGTGGCGAAGAGACCCATACAACCCACCCGGTACTCGCTCAGGTCTGGAGAGATCCGGCTCGACGGGCAAACCTGGCGCGAGCAGTTCGACACCGGAACCTTCGATGTCGTCGATGGGCATCTGGCGCTCGTGTCCGAGAAGCTCGGTACGTTGGGTTCGCTCCGAAACCTACCGATCCGACGACGGCGGACGGATCGCCAGGCCCAATCCCTGACGGTCGGCCACGAGCGCATCGGAGCGCTGCGCCAACGGAATCGCTCGCTCCATCGCTTCGTCGAGCAGCTCCAGCTGTGTGGTCAACGCTGGGCGGCGCTTGGCCGGCAGGTCGGCGGTCAGGTCATCGAGCAGGGCCCGGAGGCGCCGAACTATCTGGTATTGGCCGGCCCCGAACGCCCGAATCTCGTCGAGGGCCAGGGCGACCAGATCGTCCCACGTGGGGGCCGGGACCAGTACGCGCACCGTCCCTTGTTGATCGGTCACGACGCCGGTCGAGAGGTGCTTGGCGGCGGCATAACGCAGCACGTCCTCGATGCGATGGAGGCACTGGACCGCCGTGGTCGGGTCGTTCACCGCAGGTGACAGCGCCTTGATCGCCACGTCGACGAGAAGCCGCAACGTGAACGCCGGGTCATCCTCGATCGTCCGTTCGTCGCCAAACATCAGGGCACCGCTGAGCGGCCGCACCGGTAGCTTGTGATCGCCGTACACCCGGACCACCAGGCCTCCGGCGGCGATGTGGTCCCCCACCGCCGCACACATCTCGATCAGCGCGTCGTGGCGCTCGGCAATACGCAGCAACTCGTCGCGGTCGACGGCCACCAGGATGCCTCCCACGTCGGGATTTCGCACCTCCTGCACGGTCGAGCTGGGGTCGACGCTCGCCGCCGCTTGCTGGGCCGCCTCCACCTCGGTGCTGCTCACCGGGTACACGTCGTCGAACACCCGCCGCGCCTGGCTGTCAATGCGCTGGATGACGTGGGCAACCCGGAGGTTGTCCGACGTTCGGGAAATGAGGGCCAGAAACCAGGCGATGCTGGCGGCGGTCAACACCATCGCCCCGACGAGCGCGCGGTACGGCACGATGCTGTCGGCGCCGCGACCGCTGAGCGCCGTGGCGGTCAGGGCGAACACGAAGGTGGCGATGAAGGTGCCCAGGCTGTGCTTGATGACCGGGTCGTCGCGAAACCAGCGGAGAAACCGGGGTGAGAACTGGCTGCTGCCGAACTGCACGACGAGGAGCACCACCGACATGACGAATCCGGTAAAGGTGATCATGCCGCCACCAAGTGCGGCGAGCGCCGCGGTCGCGCTGGCCGCACTGAGATCGAGCGGCGACTGCAGCGGGCTGCTGTGGTCAAAGGCCACGAGCGCCACGCCGGTGCCCAAGGCGACCGCAGCGTACGCACCGGGAACGACCCAGAGGCTGCTTTTGATCCAGTGGCGGACCCGACGGACTCGCCAACGGCTGGATCGCTTCAATCCCACGTCAGCCGTCCGGGTGTCCCGTCGCAATGCCGTCGGCCCGGTCCTGGCCCTGAACGAAGGACTCCTTGGCAGCGGAGGCGTAGCCGGCGGTCGGGAGCACGCCCATCAGGGACTGCATGATCGCCCCACCCAGGTCCCGCTGCAGGTCGGCGGTGGCCGACGCCATGGTGGCCTTGGTGACATCTGACAGCGCCACGTTGGCCACCGCTCCCGCCCGCTTCGGGGCGGCCCCGGCGTCGACGGCGGATTGGGTCGTGGTCATGGAACGTTCGGGTCCTCGGGAGCGGACGGTGCCTGGTTGGTCACCTCGGCGTCGCCCAGGCGCCCCAGGAGCACCTCGTAGCCGGCCAGAATGACCAGCACGATCAACACCGAGAGCCATGACGTGGTGCTCCACCACAGCACCACCAGCGCCAGGACCACCCCCGCAATTCGAAGCGGGTCAAGGTGTTCCACCACCCAGTTGGTCGTGGCGGGATCGGTCCCCCGATCGCGTGCGGCGGTCGCCACCCCCGTCATCAGTGATGCCGTACGCCGGCGGATTGCCACAGCCCGGGGCCAGGGCGCAGTGGCCACAGCGAGCGCCACGAGTATGGCGAACCCCCAGAGAAGGATTCGCGTGCCGTCGAAGAGACCCTGAAGCACAGCGTCACTGATCGCGCCAACCGCACCCCGATTGGCCGGAACACGAACCAATCCGAGCAACTGATCCTGAGCGATCATCGCCGCCCGACGCATCAGGATCAGGAGGAGAACATCGACGACCGCCAGTTCGAGGACCGTCCGGCGGCGGTTGACCGACAGGGCGATGGCGCCGACGGTCGACGCAGCAAACAACACGATGGAGACCCACACGATGGTGTCGAAGATGGCAACGGCGTCCTGCACCTCCTTCAGCTTGCCGTGGTCGTAGATGGTGATCTGCCCGAAGTCTTGTGGGAGGTTCGTGCCGAGCGCACTGTTGACCTTGTCGATCGCCGCCGTTGGGATCTCGTCGATCTGGATATCGGGAATGTTGATGGTCTTCCCGAACAGGTCGGGTGAGACCGAGGTGATGCGCGCCAGGACCTGGTTGATCACCGGCACCAGGCTGATCGTGACCGACTCGTCGCCCGCCTGGACCATCTTTGCGTCGCCTCGCAACACCTTGACCGCCTCGGCATGACCCTGCCGGTTCAGCTCGATCCAGGTGCGCTTAAACCCGTCGCTGGCGACCAGTTTGGCAACCTCCTGACCCACAAAGGTCTGGAACGCGTTGGACAGGGGAACGGCGAGCACCCTGGCCCGATCTGGCAAGGACTGCTGAAGCAGAGCTTTGGGATCGATCAGCTTCATCGTCTCCGTGGTGATCGTGGCGCTCAGTGCAGCCTGCACCGCCGGGTCATCGATCAACGGTCCGACGTGCTCGACCCACACATCGGTGTCGAGGAGGCTGCGGTTCGCCCACACGCCGATGCTCCCGGTGAGGAACGCGAGACAAGAGATCGCCACGAGCACGACGGTTGCGGTGCGACGAACCACACGGCGCGAACGAGGCCGGCCCTGAAGGCCGGCCATCTCGACACGCATGGCCTCGCGCTCGGCGCGGGCCGCGTCGCGTTCTGCCCGCAATCTGGCAAGTTCGGCCTGTGGGTCCTCTGAGACCTCGGCGTCGTCTGCGGCGGCGTCTGGTGATGGCTTGTCGGTCAGTCCCATGGCGGTTCGTGCTCCTCAGTCGTCGATACATGGTGACCAGCGAGGCGAAGGCTGTCCTCACCCAGTCGGGATGAAATGAGATCGGCCACCGGCACCACCGAGTCGCCGTGACGCGACCGGGAGGAGCGTAGGTCCTGGTCGCCGGCGGTGATGGCCTCACTAGGATCGGCCAATGCCCCGGCCCTCTCCAGACCTGGTTGCCGGAAACAACCGGCCCGACGGTTTGCCCGCCCGCCTGGTGATTTTTGGCGCTGCACAGGGCATGGGTCGCTGGCTGGCCGAGCAGGTGTTCGCCAACGTTGCAATGCAGTTGGTGCTCGTCGACGTGTCCCATCATGTCTTCGAGCATCCGGTTGACCGTCCCTGGCGCCGCCCGCCCCTCCGCCTGAAGGTCGCCTACGAGGACGGGCGCCCGGTCTTCACCGATGTCGACGGCACAACCGCCCCGTCGCCGCTCGATCCACCACCGGCGGGACGGCTGGCGTTGTGCCTTGCCGTGCCGGCCGACGCGGTTGACACGATCGCTTCAGCGGTGCTGCCGCTGCCGGCGCCCGGCAGCATCGTCTTCGACGTGACCTCCTCCAAGAACCAGCCGCTGGCCGCCCTGCGCGCCCGGCGTGATGACCTGGCGGTGTTCGGCACCCATCCGCTGTTCGGGCCCCGCGTCCCCGGACCGGCCGGTCAGACGGTGGTGGTGTGCCCGGATCCGGCCGATCCGGAGGCGCACCGGTGGTTGAGCGACCTGTTTGCCACGGCCGGCACGGCGGTACACGAGGTGTCGGCCGAAGAGCACGACCAGGCGATGAGCTGGGTGCAGGCGCTCACCCACCAGGTGTTGATCGTCTTCGCAGGGTTGGTCAGCAGGTCCGAACCTGGAATGGAGGAACTGTGGCGTTTCAGGACCCCGGTCTTCGAAGCGCTGGCCGGGCTGGCCGGCAGGGTGCTGACCCCCAGCCAGGACTCGACGATCGCCGCCATCCAGGCCGGGGTGAACGGGTCGGCCCGGGCCGACGACCTGGCCGAGGCGGTGGCGGCGCTCCAGGTGGCGCTCAGCAGTGGCGACCCAGGTGACACCGCCGGGTTCATCGCCTGGGCCCGCGAGGGCCTGCGGGCCGTGGACCTCAGCCGCCTGCAGGCCACGGCGGAGGATGCGGTCGCCGCCGTGCAACGACTTCGTGCCGATTTGGCGGCGGCCAGGACCAACGGCGTGGTGGTCGGCCTGGTGCCGCGTGACGGCTCTGGGCGACGACCCCACATCGGCACCATCCTGGAGGTCACCAGCACCGACGTGGTACTGCTCGATGCCGTGTTGGGGCCCGACGATGCCGCCGTACTCGTGACCGACGAACCCGGTGCCGCACGGGCCGCCAAGCTTGGCATCGCAGGGAAGGCCAGTCGGGTCACCCTGGCGCTCGCCGGTCACCGCCTGCTGGCCGAGCCCGAGCTGCAACGTTGGCTGGCCGGTCACCTGGCCACCCTTGGGCGGGACGTGAGGTTGGTGGTGCCACCCTCACTGAACGGCGAGGAGTTGGGCCGGATGCTGGCGGCGCTGGTGCCAGGACTGACCGGGGCCACCGTGGTGGCCGATCGCTGGTTTCGTGGGGATCGGGAGTTGATCCTTCGCCTTGGTATCCGGGCCGACACCGACCCCGACCTGACCCGCGACGCGGTGGTCGCCCAGGTGGAGGCGCTGGTGACCCCGCCGCCGGCGGCCGGCGTCGAGACGGTGGCGTACCTCGGTCCGCCCGGCACGTTCACCGAGCTGGCGGCCAGGGCGCTGGCCGCCGAGGCGGCCGGTGACAGTGCCGCGCTGGTGGCGGCACCCTCTGTGGGAGCGGCCCTTGACCGGCTGTCCGACGGCCGGGCCGCCTGGGCCGTGGTGCCGGTGAGCAACACGCTGTCCGGCGGCGTCCGGCCCGCGCTTGAGGCCCTGGCCGCCCGCAGCGGAGAGTTGGCGGTGTCGGGATCACAGGTGGTGGCGGTGAACTTCACCGCGTGGGTGCACCCCGACGACCTCGGCGCCGATCCCGCCGGTGTGGTGAGCCACGAGCAGGCGTTGGCCCAGTGCACCGGCTACCTGGCGTCGCTCGGCGGCGACGACGGGCACATCGAGACGCGGAAGGCCGACTCGACCGCAGAGGCCTGCCGGGTGGTTGCCGACCGGGCCCATCCCGGATGGGTGGCCCTGGCGGGACCCACCACCGGCACCCGGTACGGGCTGGTGGCCGCCGCAGAGGAACTGGCCGACCGCACCGACAGCGCCACCACGTTCGTTTTGGTCAGGCGGGCATCGTCAGGGGCGGGCCGCGGCGGGGACCGGACTGTTGACATCGACCTGGATCTGCCGTCGATCCGGCTTCCCGGCCTGTCACCCCACGAGCCGCCGGCCAGAATTCGAGTGACCGAACGCGGCTGAGGGCGCCTGCCTGCTATTCGGACGGCGTGACGAAGTGGTCGAGTGAGGCGAGCACGCGGGCGGTCTCGATGGCCGCCATCGCTGCGTCAAAGCCCTTGTTGCCGGCCTTGGTGCCGGCCCGTTCGATCGCTTGATCGATGCTCTCGGTCATCAGCACCTCGAAGATCACCGGCACGCCGGTCTCGGCGGCCACCCGGGCGATGCCGGCGGCGGCCTGGCCGGCAACGTGCTCGTAGTGGTCGGTCGAGCCCTTGATCACCGCGCCCAGGGTGATGATGGCGTCGAACGCCCCACTGTCCGCGCAACGGCGGGCGGCCACGGGGATCTCGAATGCACCGGGCACCATCACCACGGTGATGTCAGCCTCGGACACCCCGTGGCGGACCAGACCGTCGCGAGCTCCCTCCAGCAGGCGGCTGGTGATCAGGTCGTTGAAACGCCCCGCGACGATCCCGATCCGCAGGCCGACGCCGTCGAGGTTGCCTTCGATGATTTTCATGAGGTCTCCACTTCGTTGTCCAGGCCGGGCAGCAGATGGCCCATCAACTCACGCTTGGTCTGCAGGTACCGCAGGTTTTCGGGGTTGGGTATCGACTCGATGGGGACCCGCTCGGTGATCTCCAACCCGAAGCCGTCCAGGCCCCCGTACTTGGCCGGGTTGTTGGTCATCAGACGCATGGTGGTGATGCCCAGGTCGTTCAGGATCTGCGAGCCGATTCCGTACTCCCGGGAGTCGACGGGCAGCCCGAGCGCCTCGTTGGCAGCCACCGTGTCGAGGCCCTCGTCCTGCAAGGAGTAGGCCCTGATCTTGTGGCCGATGCCGATGCCTCGCCCCTCGTGGCCCCGCAGGTAGACGACGACGCCCAGGCCGTCCTCCGCCACTTTGGCCATGGCAGCGTCCAACTGCACGCCACAGTCACACCGGAGGCTGCCAAAGACGTCGCCGGTGAGACACTCCGAGTGCACCCTCACCAACACGTTCGACTCACCCGACACGGCGCCCCGAACCAGCGCAACGTGCTGTTCGCCGTCGAGCACCGACTCGTAGGCATAGCAGCTGAAGTCGCCCCAAACCGTTGGGATTCGGGCCTCGCCCACCCGCCGAACCAGCTTCTCGGTCTGGCGACGATGGCGGATCAGCTGAGCGATCGACACCATCAACAGGCCGTGCTCGGCGCAGAACGTCTCCAGGTCGGGCACCCGGGACATGGTGCCGTCGTCGTTGACGATCTCGCACAGCACCCCCGCCGGGGTCATGCCCGCCATGCGGGCCAGATCGACGGCGGCCTCGGTGTGGCCGGCCCGCTTGAGCACGCCACCCTCCGCATAGCGCAACGGGAAGATGTGGCCGGGACGGGAGAGATCGGCCGGACGGGCGGCCGGGTCGATCAACGTTTGGATCGTCGTTGAACGATCGGCAGCCGAGATGCCGGTGGTGACGTTGGCCATCGCATCGACCGTGTAGGTGAAGGCGGTGCGCTGGGACTCGGTGTTGTTGTCGCGCACCATCAGCGGAATCTGCAGCTCGTCGAGGCGTTCGCCGGTGAGTGACACGCAGATGACGCCCGAGGTGTAGCGCACGAAGAAGGCCAACGCCTCGGGCGTGGCCGCCTCGGCGGCGATGATCAGGTCGCCCTCGTTCTCGCGGTCCTCGTCATCGACGACCACGATCGGCTCGCCGCGCGCGATGGCGGCGATCGCCTCCGGCACCGAACAGAACGCGGTGCCCGGCTCGGATGGGTCGGCTGTTGATTCGCTCATGGGTCGCTCCTGGGGGCCCGCTCCGGGCTGGTTGAACCGGCGGAATTGGTGGCACCGGCAAGCATCGATTCGACATATTTGGCCACGACGTCGACCTCCAGGTTCACCCGGTCGCCCACCCGGCGCCCACCCAGGTTGGTCACCTCCGAGGTGTGAGGAATGACGGCCACGGTAAACGACGTGTCGTCCAGTTCGGCCACGGTCAGGCTGACGCCGTCCACCGTGATGGAGCCCTTCGCCACCAGATAGCGGCCGAGCCCCTCGGGAACCGAGACCCTGAGGTCGGGCACCGGCGCCAGCACCTCGGCCGTGGCATCGACATGGCCCTGCACCAGGTGACCGCCGAGCCGATCGGCCAGACGAAGCGGCCGTTCCAGGTTGACCCGGTCGCCCCCCACCAGATCGACCAGACCGGTGCGTTCGAGGGTCTCCGGGGACAGGTCCGCCTCCCACCACTCGTCGCCCCGGGCGACCACGGTCAGACAGCAGCCGTTGACGGCGATCGAATCGCCGAGGGAGGCATCCTCGAGCACCAAGGCGGCCCCGATGCGAATCCGTGCGTCCCTGCGGGACACCAGCGTGCCCAACTCCTCGACGATGCCGGTGAACATGGCGTCAGGCCCCTTCGGCGATGGCTGCATTGGTGGCGAGGTCGTCGCCCGCCTGGTCCGGCGGCGGCGCCAACTCGATGCGCACGTCGTTGCCCAGGCGATCAACCGACACCAGCTCGCCCCGCCAGAGATCACCGATGCTCCAGATGCCCGGCCCGGAGAACAGGCTGCGGGCGTCGTCGCCACCAAACAGGGCGGGCGCCAGGTACAGCATGTAACGGTCGACCAGACCGGCTCGATGAAAGGCCCCGGCAACCGCCGCGCCCCCCTCGATCAGCACCTGGATCATGCCCCGGTTGGCCAACTCGGCCAGGACCTCGTCCGGGTCGCCTGAAAGTTCGAGACACGGGTGCACCAGCGCACCCTCGGGGGCCTCGCCAAGCACCACCCGGGTTGGGTTGTACTCCTCGGGATGGGAGCCGGTGGGAGGCTGCCAGTCGCGCACGGTGAGGTTGGGGTCGTCGCTGCGCACCGTGCCGGCACCGACGATGATGGCGTCGCTCTCGGCCCGCAGCCGGTGTCCGTCGCTGCGGGAGGCGGGACCGGTGATCCACTTGGAGGAACCGTCGGGTGCGGCGGTGTAGCCGTCGAGCGATGAGGCGAGCTTCAGGACGACGAACGGGCGGCCGGTGCGGCGCTGATGCAGGTAGGGCGCCAACTGGGCCTCCACCTTGTCTGCGACGACTCCGACGTTCACTTCGATGCCCGCACGCCGCAGGGCCTCGACGCCGGCGCCATTGGTGCGAGGGTCCGGATCGAGCACTCCGACCACCACCCGGGCCAGACCTGCCGCGATGATGGCGTCGATGCACGGGGGGGTGCGCCCATGATGTGCACACGGTTCGAGGGTGACGTACATCGTTGCCCCGGCCGCCCGGTCGCCCGCACGTTGGATCGCCACCACCTCGGCGTGGGCCTGGCCGGGCGCTCGGGTTGCGCCCGAGATCAGCTCGCCGTCGGCGGTGACCAGGATGGCACCCACCCACGGGTTGGGGGAGGCCACCCAGCGGGCGTCGGCGCCCGCAGCGATGGCGCGCTGCATCAACTCACGGTCGCGGGACGTGGTGGCGCCGTCGCCGGGGCCGCTCATCGGCGACGGATCACGAGGTGGGGTGAGGGCCGTGTGCGCCCGCCAGCAGGGAAACCGCGTGCGGGAGCACGTCGATCACCGCATCGATCGTTTCGATGGCGCCCTTGGTCGAACCCGGCAGGTTCAGGATCAGCGCGCGGCCCCGCACCCCGGCGACGCCCCTCGACAACCTGTTGAGCGGCGAAGCGCCGGCCATGGCGTTGGTCAGGCCAGGCGCCGTCTTGTCGAGGATGCGGCGCGTGCCCTCGGGGGTCTCATCACGATGACCAAAGCCGGTGCCACCGGTGGTGGCGATGATGCCGACGAAGTTCAGCGCCATGTACGACAGCGTGTTGGAGACGCGCTCCACGCCGTCGGCGATGACCCGGTGCTCCAACACCTCAAACCCCGCAGACTCCAGATGCTCCACCAGCGTCACGCCTGAGAGATCCTCACGGGTACCCGCCACCACGCCATCGGACACGGTCACCACCTTCGCCTGAGGCTTGGGCGATTGATTTTTTTGAGATGCGTCGGTGGTCCCGGCGTCGTCGGTCATCGGTCTCCTTTGCTGTGCTTCCTCGAGAACTCTGCTGACCCGCGGTGCTGATCTACGGTGCCGGCGGCGACAACCGGCCCGATCATGAAGCGCGTCAACCGACGATGTTAGTGCCGAGGGGCTCGGTGGAGGGTAGCCAGCGCCATGCCGTCGGTGCCCGCACGCTGCGGCAACAGCAGCGCGACCGGGCCGTCGCTCTGCCACGGATCGCTCGGGGGTGCCACAGCGCTGAACTCGGGGTGTGCATCGAGGAAACGCTCGACCACCTCGGGGCCCTCAGCCCGGGTGAGTGTGCAGACGCTGTAGGTGAGTGAGCCGCCGGGTGCCACCAGGGGGGCCGCCGCGGCCAGCAGCCGGCCTTGGAGCGCGGCGAGGTTCGCCGGGGACTCCGGCTCGACCCGCCAGCGCAGGTCGGCGCGTCGGTGCATCACGCCGAGGCCGGAACACGGGGCGTCCACCAGCACCCGCTGGGCGCATCCGGGACGAAGCGGCACGGCGGTGCCGTCCGCCTGCACGGTGTGCACCGCGCTGCCCAGCCTGGCCGCGTTGTCGGCCACCAACCGTGCCCGGTGGGCCAACAGGTCCGAGGCGATCACCGTCGCTCCGGTCGCCGCCAACCCTGTGGCCTTGCCGCCCGGCGCGGCGCACAGGTCGAGCACCAGCTCACCGGGCCGGGCCCCGACCGCATCGACCACCCAGCCCGAGGCCCGGTCCTGGGTGTAGCCGTCGGCCCGCTTGGTGGGCGCCACCGGCTGGTTCATCGCCTCGAGGGCCTCGCGAGCCGTCGTGGCGCCCAGGTCGGCGGTCAAACGGTCGACGATCCAGTCGGGGTAGGACAGCTCCTCACCCAATGAGGCCCAGCGCGGTGGACCGGATCGAACGACGTTGCGCAACACCGCATTGACCAGGCCGCGCCAGCGCTTGGGTACAGCGCCGACCGTGGTGCTGACCGCTGCGTGGTCGGGAAAGCCGACCTCCAGCTGGTAGGCACCGAGGTGCAGTGCCCGCACCGCCACGTCCGCCGGGCGACGGTCGAGAAACGGGTCGACGATGGCCGCCAGGCGTCGGCGTTGACGCACGGTGCCATAGGTCAGCTCGGTGACCAGCCTGCGATCGGCATCACCAAGATCGCTCCGGTCCAACGCCCTGGGCACCACCAGGTTGGCCCAGGCGCCGTCGTCGTCGATACGTGCCAGCAGGTCGAGCGCCAACCGGCGGGGCGCCACGCCGGGCGCGGCGGCACCCGAGGGCGAACGATCGCGCTCGTTACCCACCCAGGTGCTCCCCGTGCTCCGGCCGATAGCCGCGAAGAAACGCCTTGGCCTCCTGGCGGGCCCGGCCGGCCAACTGCACCTCGACCAGGCGGAGGCCGCCGGACGCGGTACCAACCACGTCGCCGTGCAGCTCGCCCGGCGGCGGCGTGGCCAACACCTCTTCGGCCTCCCACACCTTCAAACGCTCGCCCCGGATCGTCGTCCATGCGCCGCCCACCCGGACCTGGCGCCCCAACTGCTCGGCGCTGACGTCACCGAAGCGCAGCAGCAGGTCATCGCCGGAGATCTTGGAGGCGTAGGTGGATTCACCCACCTGGGGCTGAGGATCGGTGAGCCCGTCGGCCAGCGCCGCGACCAGCAGGGCGGCCCCGTGCTCACTCAGGTCGGAGCGGAGTTCGCCGGCGGTGGCCTCGGGCCCGATCGGCACCGACACCTCCGCGTAGATCGGGCCGGTGTCGAGGCCCTCCTCCACGCCCATGACCGCAACACCGGTGCGGTCGTCGCCGGCGAGCAACGCCCGCTCCACCGGGGCCGCACCGCGCCAACGGGGCAGCAGCGAGAAGTGCAGGTTGACCATCGCCAGCCGCGTCAACAGCGGGAGTCGAAGCAGTTGCCCGAAGGCAACGACCACCCCCAGGTCGGCACCTTCGTCGACGGCGCTCTCCACGTCGGCCAGGTCGTCGGTCACCTTCAGGCCCAGTTCGAGGGCGGCGGCCTTCACCGGGGTGGGCGTGGGCTCGCCACGCCGTTTGCGCCGACGGTCGGGCGCGCTGACAACGAGATCAACGCGATGTCCGGCCTCAACCAGCGCCCGCAGCGGCGCAACCGCCTCGGGTGGTGACCCGAGGTAGACGATGCCCCGCGGGCTCACCGGAGGCCTCGGTAACGCGGCGCCCTGATCGCTCAGATCGTTCCGGGAGGCTGAATTCACCGGTTCCGGGCTCATGAACTCCCGCCGAAGAGCACATCGCGCGACAGCCGCCTGCGCGAGCGCTCCGGCAGTTCGTCGGGGCCGCGCTCCCCCATCATCATCTGACGCACCGCCCGTTTGGCCTCCTTGCGCTGGTCGGCCTCCAGGTGGTCCAACAGCAGCACCCCGTCGAGGTGGTCCAGCTCGTGTTGGATGAGACGGGCGGCAAACTCGTCGGCCTCCCAGTCGACCTCGTTGCCGTCCAGGTCGATGCCCCGCACGTGAACGCGCTTCGGTCGGCTGATCTCAAAGTACAGGCCCGGAACCGAGAGGCAACCCTCGTCGAAGAGCCACTCGCCATCGGATTCGACGATTTCGGGATTGATCAAGGTTTGAGCGCCGACCTCGTCCTGCAGGTCGTACACGAAAAACCGGGCCTTGATGCCCACCTGCGGCGCCGCCAGGCCCGCTCCGGGCGCCTCGTACATGGTCTGGGCCATGTCCTCGGTAAGGCGCACCAGGCGCTCGTCGATCTCGGTGACCTCTTCCGAGCGCTGGCGCAGCACGGGGTCGCCGACGATGCGGATGCGTGACGCGGTCATCACCCCAGGCTACCGCCGTCGGCGTTCACTTCGAAGTTCGCCGCAGGCGGGGACGCCTCGCCGTACACTCCCCCGGTGAACCAGCAGTACTTCAGCTCCAAGCCCGATTCCCGACGTCGCCCCCGGGAGGTGGAGGTGGTGCTCGACGGTGACCGCCTGAGCTTCACCACCGATGCCGGGGTGTTCTCGCCGGGTCGTCTCGACCTGGGCTCGGCCACGCTGTTGGCTCTGGCGCCGCCCGCCGACGCCGAAGCCCGCGTTCTGGTCGACCTTGGCGCGGGCTGGGGTCCGCTGAGCGTCGCCCTGGCACGCCGTCACCCCACCGCCACGGTGTGGGCGGTGGAGACCAACGATCGAGCGCGTGAACTCTGTTCCGCCAACGCTCAGCGCCACGCACCGGGCCGGGTGCGCACGGTGGGGCCCGACAACGGCCCCGACGAACCGATCGACCTGCTGTGGTCCAATCCCCCGGTTCGCATCGGCAAGGACGAGCTGTACCGGTTGCTCGACTCGTGGCTCGACCGGCTTGCCCCGAATGGCCTCGCGGTGCTGGTGATGAGCAAGAACCTGGGCGGCGACTCACTGCATCGGCACCTGGAGGAGCGCGGCCATCCGGTGGAACGACTGGGTTCCAAGGCCGGGTACCGGGTGTTGGCCGTGCGTCCGACGAACTCGATCATCGGCGCCTGACCGACATCGCGCCCTGAGAGCGGCCGCGTTACAGGCGCATGGGGTCGACGCGGAGTCGCAGGCGTCCCGGCGGGCGTTCCACCTCGGCCAGCACGCCACACAGTCGTTCGGCATCGGCCGCCCGCACCAGCCAACGCCCGTCTGCGGGGTTGATCACCTGAACCTCCGGGGGGCTCCCGGCTTCGTCATCGAGCACCTGTCGGAGGCGTTCGACGTACGCGGGCGCCGCGGCCCCGGCGACCTCGGCTACCGAACCGAAGGGCGGATAGCCCAGCATGGCCCGCCGCTCGGTTTCCGCCGCGGCGGCAAGCCCAGGTTGAGCGAGCGCCACCGAACGCAGCACCACGTGATCGGGTATGCGGGAAGCAACGATGATCCTGCCGCCGCCGCTTCGCGACCCGACCAGGCGCGCACCCCTGGCCAGGAGCGCCAGGGCCTGATCGGCGGCGCGGTAGCGAGGTGCCAGCAGTTCCTGATCGATGTCGAGAAACACGACGAGGTCGGCGGAGCCGGCTCGGTGCAGCACCGCCTCGGTACCCACCACCGGCCCTCGATCGGGCAGGCGGGTGCCGGTGCCGGCCGCGCCGGAGGCTTCGTGCACCGTCACGCCGAGCAACGCCGCCGCCTCCTCGGCCACCCGGGTCACCCCGACCCGCAGGTTGGCGAAGGCGGTGCCCCGACACGCCAGACACACCTCGGGGCGCACCGAGTCGCAGCGCGGGCAGGTGAACGTGTGCTCCTCCAACCGGATCGCAGCGGCCTCACAGCGCTCGCACGCGGCCGTGGCCCCACAGTTTCGACAGACCGACAGGCGGGACCGTCCGGTGCGGTTGAGGACGAACACCGGTCGCTCCGCCGCCCGGGCGGCAGCCACGATTCGTTCGGGGAAGAGCCCCGCCCGAGGGTCCTCCGCCCGAAGATCGATGACCTCCAACCGTGCCCAACCCGCCCGCTCGACGCTGCGGGGCAGTTCGATGAGTGGCCCCAGGTTCAGCGCCTCCTGGCTGGGGGTTGGCGACACCAACAGCAACGGGATCCCCAGACGATGGCTTCGCTCCACCAGCACCTCGCGTGCGTGCCAACTTGGCGAGCCCTCCTCCTGGAGGGATTCGTCGTGCTCGTCCAACACGATGACCACCCCGAGGTCGGGTTGGGGCGAGAACGCGGCGGCACGGGTGCCGACCACCGTGCAGCCGCCCGCTGCCGCCGCCGGCCACGACCTGTCAAAGGGCACGGCGTTCAGCCCGAATTGCCGAAGCCGCCGGGTGATCCGCACCACATCGGCCTGCGTCGGCACCACCACCAGCCCCGGACCGTCGGCGGCGCGACCCGCCAGGGCCGCCTCGACCAGCGCGCCCTGGTCGCCGGCCGGCGGCAACCGGAGCGTGGCCACCGCGTGACGCAGCGACCATCGCACCGCCTCGGCGAGCGGGTCGTGAGCGCTCTGGGACGTGGCTGCCGGGCTTGACGTTGGGGGGCTTGGCTCAGGCAGGCTTGGCACCGCTCGATGGGGGCCGGCCGTGCCCAGAAACGTGGCCAGGCGGCCGGCCCAACGGTGTGCGGCCCAGCGGCAGAGGTCGATCACCTCGGCCGGCGGGCCGTATCCGGTGATCGTGCGAATGGGCCGAGGGATGACCCCGGGTGGGGGCGTGACATCACAGTCGAGAACCCACCCACCAACCGGACGTCCGGCCAGGGCGACGCGCACCATGGAACCTACCCGCAGCGCGCCGGCCATTCCTTCAGGAACCACGTAGTCGAACGACCGGCCGATGCGGGCCGGTTCGGGCAGCACCCGGACCACCCGACCGGCGACCGGTGGTGTGCGTTGTGCGTCGTGCTGGTCGTCCGCAGGCCGCAGCTCAGCATCCTCAAACGGAAGCTGAGGCGCGTTGGGGTCGGGTGCGGACGACGAGCTCAGAGCCCCAACGCCGAGCGGAGGTCGTCCGCACGGTTGGTCAGCTCCCAGGTGAAGCCGTCGCCGGTGCGCCCGAAGTGGCCGTAGGCGGCGGTCTCCCGGTAGATCGGGCGGCGCAGGTCGAGGTCGCGGACGATGGCCCCGGGGCGGAGGTCGAAGATGTCGCGCACGGCGGCTTCGATCTTCGCGTTCTCCACCGTTTCGGTGCCGAAGGTCTCGACCAGGATCGAGATCGGGTGGGCCATGCCGATTGCATAGGCAACCTGCACCTCACAGCGGGTGGCGGCGCCGGAGGCCACCACGTTCTTGGCCACCCAGCGGGTGGCGTAGGCCGCGGAGCGGTCGACCTTGGACGGGTCCTTACCGGAGAATGCCCCGCCGCCGTGGCGGGCGGAGCCGCCGTAGGTGTCGACGATGATCTTGCGACCGGTCAGGCCGGCGTCGCCGACGGGTCCGCCGATGACGAAGCGACCGGTCGGGTTGACGAACACCTCGAAGTCGTCGCCCCGAAACTGCTCGGGGATGGTGGGGTTGATCACCGACTCGATCAGGTCAGGGCGGATGTCGGCATCACGATCGACGCCCTCGTTGTGTTGGGTGGAGATCAGTACGGTCTTCAGGGCGACCGCCTGACCGTCCTCGTACTCGAAGGTGACCTGGGTTTTGGCGTCGGGGCGCAGGTACGGAATGGTGCCCGCCTTGCGAACCTCGGCCATGCGCTCGGCCAGGCGGTGCGCCGTGTTGATCGGCAGCGGCATCAGCTCTGGGGTTTCGTCGCAGGCGTAACCGAACATCATGCCCTGGTCGCCCGCACCCTGCTGGTCGAGCTGATCCTCCTCGCCGGCGGTGCCCGAACGCACCTCCTCGGAATCGTCGACGCCCTGAGCGATGTCGGACGACTGCTCGTCGATGGCCACCAGAACGCCACAGGTGGAGCCGTCGTAGCCGACGTCCTCGCGGTCGTAGCCGATGTCACGGATGGTCTGGCGAACGATCGACTGAATGTCGACGTAGGCCTTGGTGGAGATCTCGCCGGCGACGATGGCCAGGCCGGTGGTCACCATCGTCTCGCAGGCCACGCGTGAATCGGGATCCTGAGTCAGGAGGGCGTCGAGCACCGAGTCGGAGATCTGGTCGGCCATCTTGTCGGGGTGACCCTCGGTCACCGACTCTGACGTGAATGTCCACTTGGCCACGTTGGGGCTCCTTCTACATCTAGCTGTTCGAGGGCGAATTCGTCCGGGGGTGAATGGTAGGTGACGCCCGCCACCGGGCCGAAGTCGATGGAGGCGGGCGACACCTCAGGCCGAGGTTCCAGCCGGGTCGGGCGGGTGGGAAAACGCCGCAGCCGCCGCATCCAGAACCCGGCCGGCCACCGCAACCTTGTCGGTTAACGGCACCCGAACGCGCGCACCGGAGCGGCTGAGGATGAGCACCTCGTTGGTGTCGTGAGCGAACCCCACGCCCTCGGCGCCGACGTCGTTGGCGACCAGCAGGTCGACGCCCTTGCGTTCGAGTTTGGCCTTGGCGTTGGCCTCGACGTCGTTGGTCTCCGCAGCGAAGCCAACCAGGATCTGATGAGGTGTCCGTCGTCGCCCAAGCTCGGCCAGGATGTCAACGGTCGGGACCAGTTCGATGCTGGGCGTCCCGTCGGTCTTCTTGAGCTTGGAGGTGGCCACCGTCGCCGGGGTGAAGTCGGCGACGGCCGCCGCCATGATCACCAGGTCCGTCGCTGCGGCCGCGGCGAACACCGCATCGGCCATCTGGGCCGCCGAGGTCACCTGATGGCGTTCGATGCCCGGCGAGGATTCGATGGTCGACGTGGTCACCAGCGTGACCTCGGCGCCCCGACGGTGCGCCTCCTCCGCCAGGGCGTGGCCCTGCTTGCCCGTCGATCGGTTTGCGAGGTACCGCACCGGGTCGATGGCCTCCTGGGTTCCACCGGCGCTGACCAGCACCCGGCGCCCGGCAAGTGGTCCGGCGGTCGGGCCCCCTGCGGCGCCCAACAGGAGTTCGGTCACCCGGGCCGCAATGTGCGCGGGCGCCGCCAGGCGTCCCTCGCCGACATCGCCACCGGCCAGCCGGCCGGCCTCGGGGTCCACCACGTGCACCCCGCGACGCCGAAGCAGCGCCAGGTTGTCGACCACCGCCGGGTGCCGCCACATCTCGGTGTGCATCGCAGGGGCCACCATGACGGGCGCCTCGGTGGCCAACAGCGTGGCCATGAGCAGGTCGTCCGATCTGCCCGTGGCCAAATCGGACAGCAGCCGAGCCGTGGCGGGCGCAACCAACACCAGATCGGTGCGTTGACCCAGCCTGGTGTGCGGGATTGGATGGTGACCGTCGAACAACCTGGTCTGCGCCGGTTCCGACGCCAGCGCAGCGAAGGTGGCCGCACCGATGAAACGCTGAGCGCCCTCGGTCAGCACCGGTGCGACGTACGCGCCGGCGTCGATCAGACGCCGGCAGAGTTCCACCGCCTTGTACGCGGCGATGCCACCGGTGACGCCGAGTACCACGTGCTTGCCCGCAAGTGGTGGGTGATTGCCCGACTCTGACGCCGACACGATGCGGGAGGCCTCAGCCGGTCAGCTGACCGGCGTGGCCGAATCGTCGTCGTTGGCACCGACGTTGCCCGGATGGACCACGTGGCCCTCTTCGTCCAGCTCGACACCCTCCGGGTTTGCCCGGCCGGGTGCGTTCACCGCCAGGATCTTGTCGGCGGCGATCTCTTCAAAGGCGATCGACAGCGGCTTGGCGGCGTTCGACGCAACCTGGGGCGGAATGGATCCACCGCTGGTCCGTCCCAGCTCGTGAACGTAGTTGTTGATCTGCCGGGCTCGGCGGGATGCCAGGGTGACCAGGGAGAACTTGGAGCCGGCCCGTTCGAGTAGCCCTTCAACCTGGGGTTCGATCATGGTGTCGTGGCGGTTGCTCATGAACCTGACAGCTCCTCGTTTGCTCAGAATCGGTGTGCGCTGCGGTACGCGGCGACCGTCAATGATAGCCCAGCCGGCGGGCCTTGTTGGACCGGGTGGTGGCGATCAAACGTTGAAGTTCGGCCACGGTGGCATCCAGGTCGTCGTTGATCACGACGTCGCAGCCCAACTGGAGCGCCGCCGCCACCTCCTCGTCGGCCTTCAACAGGCGCTGGGCGACCCGCTCGGGATCATCCCCACGGCGGCGAAGGCGTGCCTCCTGCTCCAACCGGCTGGGAGTATCGATGAAGACACAGCGCGCGTCGGCCCAGCGTTCGCGCACCGAGCGGGCACCGGCCACGTCGACCTCGAAGATCACATCGTGGCCTTCCGGAGGCGTGGGTAGGGGCGAGCCCTGGCAATAGTCGAGAAACCTCACCCATTCGAGAAACCCCCCGGCGGCGGCGTGGGCTGCAAACTCCTCGGGCGTGGCCCAGCGGTAGGCGTCGGCCGACTCGCCCCGTCGTCGGGCCCGGGTGGTCCAGGACCGACTCAGCCACAGGCGATCGTCCTCTGCCAGCAGGCGCTGCACCACCGTGCCCTTGCCCGCGCCGCCCGGGCCCGAGATCACCACGATCGCCGGGTCGGCGAGGTCGCCGGCGGCCACCGCGTCGGGGTCGGGTTTGGCGGCGTCGGCACACACAGCCTCCAGGCGTCGTCGTTCGGCGCCGTCGAGGCGCCCCAACGTGACCGAGTGCGACAGGTCCAGCGAGTCGAGCGCACGCCTGGTGAGCACCTTCTTGGCCCCGGGCCTGGCCTCGAGGGCGGGCAGCAGCTTGAGCTGGGCGACCAGCGGGTCCCGGTCGGCCTCGATCCAGAGCTCCCCGAGCGTCATGGCGTCCTCGGAGAGTGCGTCGAGCACCTGCGCCCACCGCTGTCTGGCGGCGGTGACCCAGTGCAGTGCCCCAGCCAGGTCGGTACCCGTCGTCACGCGAGGGCCCGGCTCACCTCGTCGGCGATCGAGGCGGCCGCCGCCTCCGGATCGTCGGCATGGGTGACGGCTCGACCGATGACCAGCAGGTCGGCGCCCGCGCGGATTGCGTCCCCCGGGGTGGCCGCCCGGGCCTGATCGTGGGTCTCGGTGCCGGCCTGGCGGATCCCGGGCACCACACGGGTCATGCGGGGGGCGAGGGTGAAGGCGTCGTGCAGGTCGGACGCCGCCAGGACGAGGCCTCCACACCCGGCCTCCATCGCCCACCGCATCCGCTCGGGGGCCACGTGGTCCAGTGCGGTGTCGTCGCTGGTGAGCACGGTGACGGCAAGCGCCTTGGGCGCGGTCTGGCCGGCGTTCGCTGCGCCCTCGGCCAGGCCCTCGACTCCGGCCCGCATCATGTCGACG
Organism: Candidatus Microthrix parvicella Bio17-1; assembly: GCF_000299415.1. Lineage (NCBI taxonomy): Bacteria > Bacillati > Actinomycetota > Acidimicrobiia > Acidimicrobiales > Microthrixaceae > Candidatus Neomicrothrix > Candidatus Neomicrothrix parvicella. The sequence goes on along the minus strand of NZ_AMPG01000004.1, from coordinate 213,629 downwards.
CCGCCGTGGGCGTGCAGTGTCAGGAACGTGGCGCCCAGCCCGCCGAGCACGCGGGCGGCCCGGCCAACCGTGGTGGGGATGTCGTGCAGTTTCAGGTCGCAGAACACGTCGAAACCAAAGTCGGTGAGGTTGGCGATGGCGTTGGGCCCGGTGGCCGAAAACAACTCGAGGCCCACCTTCACCACGCCGAAGTACGGCATCAGCGCAAGGGCGCTGCGCTCGGCCTGCACCATGTCGTCGGTGTCCAGCACCAGGCACATGCGGTTGCGGACCGAGGGCGGTGCCCAATGTGGTTCCTGCGGCGAGTCCTCGGGTGCGGTTGAGGGCTGCGCCGCCACTCCGGTCGGCACCGACACGCCACCCTGGTGGGCATCGGTCAGGTCCACGACGAGGTCCTCGTCGACGTCAGGCACCAAGGGGTTGTTGGGGGGTTGCTCGTTCATGGCTTGGGTGACCTCCGTCGTGATGGCGCCTCGCACACGCAGGCGCCGAGCGTAGTTGCAGAAGCAGCGCCCTTTGTTGGGCAACGATGGGCTGCGCTACCGATGGGAGGCCCCGCACAGCTCGGCAACCGAGGTGACGCCGTGATCGTGGCACCAACGTGTGAGGTCGTCGAGCACCCGCTGGGGGGCCCGGGGGTCGGCGAAGGTGGCCGTGCCCACCTGCACCGCCGAGGCACCGGCCATCAGCAGCTGGACGGCCGAATCGGCGTCGCACACGCCCCCGGCGCCGATGATCGGCAGCTGCGGCAAGGCGCGGGCCACGTCCCACACGGCCCGCACCGCGATGGGACCCATGCCAGGGCCCGACACCCCTCCCCCGCCCCCGCCCAGCACCGGACGGCGGGTCTCGATGTCGATGACCAGGCCCAGCAGCGTGTTGGTGAGCGTGACGGCGTCGGCCCCGGCCTCGGCGCACGCGGTCGCCACCTGCACCAGCCGGTCGGTGTTGGGTGACAGCTTGGCCCAACGGGGCAGGCCGGCAACCGCCGTGGCCGCCATCACCTGTGCTGCGGCCGGTGCGTCGTGGGCGAACATCGACTTGCCGGCCAGGTTGGGACACGACAGGTTGACCTCGAGGGCAACGATCGCCCCGGGCTGATCGTGCCGGCCGACCAGGACCGCCAGGGCCTCGGCGGCCTCGGCGTAGTCCTCAATGCTGCGGCCCCAGATCGACACGACCACCCGGGCGCCCGCTCGCTGCAGCTGCGGCAGCTCAGCGTCGGCCCAGGCTGCCAAACCGGGCCCTTCCAGACCCACCGAGTTGATCATGCCGGTGCTGAGCGGATGCACCCTGGGTGCGGGGTTTCCGGGCCACGGGTCGACCGACAGCGACTTCACCACCACGGCGCCGAGACGCGACAGGTCGACGAATGCGCTCAGCTCGGCACCATGACCCGCGGTGCCGGCGGCACACATCACCGGGTTCGGCAGGCTCACGCCGCCAACGGTGGTGGTCAGGTCGACGGTCGGCGGCTCAGCGACGATCGCCGGGCTCCCCACCGCGGTTGGAATCATCGTCGCTCGACTCGGCACGTGCCGGGTCGTCCCGGTCGAGGTCGTCCCGGTCGATCCCCGCCTGGTACTCCTGAAGCGTCCGGACCCGCAGGGGGTGCGCAAGTTGGTCGGACATGCCGCGCACGGCGGCCGACGCGGCCGACACGGTGGTCATCAACGGCACGTTGTGGCGTCCGGCCGCCTCGCGAATCTCGTGGCCGTCAGCGCGGGGCCCACGGCCGCGTGGGGTGTTGATCACCAGACCGATGTCGCCGTCGGCGATCAGTTCCGGTGCGGTGGGGCCCTCAACGCCGTCGTCGCTGTCTGCAACCTTGGTGATCCGGCTCGTCACGGCGATGCCGGCCTCCTCGAGGGCCAGCGCCGTGCCGCCGGTGGCCATCAGCTCGAAACCCAGGCCCACCAGCCCCCGTGCCACGTCCATGCCGGCCGGCTTGTCCCGGTCGGCCAGTGAGAGGAACACGCAGCCGTCGGTGGGCAGGTGGTCACCGGCGGCCAGTTGAGCCTTGGCGAACGCCAGGCCGGGGGTGAGGTCGATGCCCATCACCTCGCCGGTCGAGCGCATTTCGGGGCCCGGAAGCGGGTCGGCCTCGGGGAACCGGTTGAACGGCAACACCGCCTCTTTGACGGCATAGTGATCGCCCGACGACACGTCGCCCAACAGGCCATCCTCACGCAACTCGGCGAGGGTGGCGCCGGCCATCACCCGCGCCGCGATCTTGACCAGCGGTCGGCCGGTGGCTTTGGCAACGAACGGCACGGTGCGGCTGGCGCGGGGGTTGGCCTCGATCACGAACACCTGGGCCGCGTCGGGATGGTTGCCGGTTCGCTTGACCGCGAACTGCACGTTGATCAGACCTTTGACGTCGAGAGCCGTGGCAATTCGCCGGGTGGCATCGCTCAGCACGTCGATGACGCCGTCGCCCAGGGTGACCGGCGGGATGATGCAGGCCGAGTCGCCCGAGTGCACCCCGGCCTCCTCGACGTGCTCCATGATGCCGCCGATGATCACGTCACCGGATGCGTCCCTGATGGCATCGACGTCCACCTCGGTGGCGTCCTCGAGGAAGCGATCGACGAGCACGGGCCGGTCGGCCGACAGGCCGCCCTCGCGCCCGAGCGAGCCCTCCTGGGTCAACGCGCCCCACGCCCGGGCCAGGTCGTCGTCGTCGTAGACGATCTCCATCGCCCGTCCGCCCAGCACGTAGCTGGGCCGGACCAGGGCCGGGTAGCCGATGCGCTCGGTGACGCCGAGTGCGCCCTCCAGCGTGGTCGCCGTGCCCCCCGGCGGCTGGGGAATCTCGAGCTGGGCGCACAGCGCACCCCAGCGATTGCGATCCTCCGCCAGGTCGATCGATGCGGGCGAGGTACCCAGGATCAGCTCCTCGGGCAGGTCTCCCGCCAGCTTCAGCGGAGTCTGCCCACCGAGCGAGACGATCACCCCGGCCACCGGACCCGCCTCCGACTCGGCATCGATCACCGACTGGACGTCCTCCAACGTGAGCGGTTCGAAGTAGAGACGCGTGGAGGTGTCGTAGTCGGTCGAAACCGTCTCGGGGTTGCAGTTCACCATCACGGTGTCGTACCCCGCGTCGCGCAGGGCAAAGCTGGCATGCACGCAGCAATAGTCGAACTCGATGCCCTGGCCGATTCGGTTGGGCCCCGAACCGAGGATCAACACCCGGGGGTTCTCGGACGGGCGCACCTCGGTCTCGTCCTCCCAGGTGCTGTAGTGATACGGGGTGTCAGCCTCAAACTCGGCGGCACAGGTGTCCACCGTCTTGTAGGTGGGCACCACCCCCGCGGCCAGCCGGGCCGAGCGAACGGTGGACTCCTCGACGCCCCAGATGTGGGCCAGCTGGGCGTCGGCGTAGCCCAGCCGCTTCGCACGGCGCCACCCCCTGCGGTCGAGCGATTCGGCGGTCGCCGCCCGCAGCGTCGGGCGCTCCTCGTAGATCGTCAACATCTCGTCGAGGAACCACGGGTCGATCGCCGTCAGCTCGGCAACCCGCTCCACGCCCCAGCCGCGGCGGAGCGCCTCTCCCACCTCGAAGATCCGCTCGGGGGTTCCGACGCCGACGCGCCCGGCCAGTTCAGCGTCGCCGACGCGGGCCAATGCGTCCTCGGTGGGATCGGCCCCCAGGCCCAGATGGCCACTCTCCAGGCTGCGCATCGCCTTTTGCAACGACTCGGCGAAGGTGCGGCCGATGGACATCACCTCGCCCACCGCCTGCATCTGCGTGCCCAGCACCTCGGGAACGCCGGGGAACTTCTCAAAATTCCAGCGGGGAATCTTGGTGACGACGTAGTCGATCACCGGCTCGAAACACGCCGGGGTCTTCTCGGTGATGTCGTTGGGGATCTCGTCCAACGTGTACCCGACCGCCAATCGGGCTGCGATCTTGGCGATCGGAAAGCCGGTGGCCTTGCTTGCCAACGCGGAGGACCGGCTGACCCGCGGGTTCATCTCGATCACCACCAGCTCGCCGTTGGCCGGGTTGACGGCGAACTGCACGTTGGACCCGCCGGTCTCCACGCCCACCCGGCGGATGCAGGCGAAGGCGGCGTTTCGCATCGTCTGATACTCGACGTCGGACAGGGTCTGAACCGGGGCGACGGTGATCGAGTCGCCGGTGTGCACCCCCATCGGGTCGAGGTTCTCGATCGAGCACACGATCACGCAGTTGTCGGCGGCGTCGCGCATCACCTCGAGCTCAAACTCCTTCCAGCCAAGGATCGACTGCTCGATCAGGATCTCCGAGATCGGGCTGGCCTCAAGGCCGCGCAGGGCCAGGCGGGTGAACTCTTCGGGGGTCGAGGCGATGCCGGTGCCCTTGCCACCGAGGATGTAGGCGGGACGGATGATCACCGGCAGCCCGAGTTCGGCCGCAATCACCTCGGATTCGGCCAGGTCGTGGGCCACGCCCGAGGCGGGCACGCTGAGCCCGATCTCGATCATGGCGTCCTTGAACTGCGAGCGATCCTCGGCGGTGGCGATCGACTCGGCGTTGGCGCCGATCAACTCGATGCCCAGGCGGTCGAGCGTGCCGGCCTCGTGCAGCTCCATCGCCAGGTTCAGCGCCGTCTGCCCACCCAGCGTGGCCAGCACCGCGTCGGGGCGCTCCCGCTCGAGGATGGCGGTCAGCACCTCCACATCGAGGGGCTCCACGTAGGTGGCGTCGGCAAAGTCGGGGTCGGTCATGATCGTGGCCGGATTGGAGTTGGCCAGAATCACCCGGTACCCCTCCTCCCGCAGCACGCGGCAGGCCTGGGTGCCCGAATAGTCAAACTCACATGCCTGACCGATGACGATCGGCCCGGAACCGATCAGCAGGATCGACTCGAGGTCGTTACGACGGGGCATGGGTGCCTCCGTTGAATGTGGCTGCGAGGCGCACGGATCGGGCGGGGGCGCCAAGAAGCGCCGGGCGGATTCGGGGGGAGGCCATCGAAGCGGGCAACTTAGCAGCCGACAGGAAGTGGGCGAACTTCAACCTTCCGGTCGCCCGGTGCCGCGCGGCTAGTTGTTGCCGAGCGCCTCGATGTAGGCGATCACCTGGTCGATCTGGGTGTCGTCCAGCGGCACCGTGGGCATGAGCGGCTTGAAACCCTCCACCACCTCGGCGGACGGTTCCTTGATGGCCCGTTCCAGATAGGCGCGGTCTGCGGTGACTTTGGAGCCATCCTCCAGCGTCACCTGCGAACCTGCCAGCCCGGCCCAGCTGGGACCGTGGATGGCCACGCCGGGCGAGCTGGAGTGGCATTGGGCGCAGCCCAGGTCGCGAGCCACGCCCTCGCCCCGGGCCGCTTCGCCGGTGAACGTGGACTCATCGCCACCACCGCAGGCTCCCAACATCAGGGCGGCGGACGCCACGGTCAGGACGGTGACGGCGACGCGTCGACGCCGGGTACGGGAAGGCCGGGACATGCTCATCGGGGCCAACCGTACCCGCTCCACATGGCAGGATGGGGGTCATGCGGTTCACCGTCACCCAGCGCTTCCCCACCTCCCGCGACGAGGTGCTGGGCATGTACACGGGAACCGACATGTGGTCGCAGCTTTCGGGGTTCACCAAGGTTTCGGCCCCCGAGGTCGTCGACCACTCCCGGGCGGGTTCACTGGTCACGTTGCGGCTGCGATACCGATTCATCGCCGGCCTGCCGGCAGCCGCCACGGCGGTGATCGATCCACGAAAGCTCGTCTGGGTGGAGGAGACGGTGACCGACCTTGGCAACGGCACCGCAACCGTGTCGTTTCGCCCCGAGCACTACGCCAACAAGCTCTCGGCCACAGCCCGGGTGGACTACGGCGAGGCCCGCGGTTCAGCCACCCGACGGGTGGTGGGCGACCTGAAGGTGAACGTGTTCCTCGTCGGGTCTCAGGTGGAACGGGCGATCTCGTCGGGTCTCAGCGAGCACCTGGCCGAGGAGGAACGCGCGGTGCTCAGCCTGCTCGACGCGTAGCGACCACCCGGGGAGCCGGGCTGTGGCTTACGTGGCCTTGCGGTCCATCATCTCGGCGAACCGATCGAACAGGTAATGACTGTCGTGTGGGCCCGGGCCCGCCTCGGGGTGATATTGGATTCCAAGGGCGGCGACGTCGGTGCCGATGAACCCCTCCAGCGTCTGGTCGTTGAGGTTCACGTGCGTCAGTTCCACGCCCTGGATTCCCTCCGGGTTCACGCAGTAGTTGTGGTTCTGACTGGTGATCTCGATGGAGTTGGTCAGCTGGTCCTGCACCGGGTGGTTGCCACCATGATGGCCAAAGGGCAGCTTGTAGGTGCTGGCACCCAGGGCGGTCGCCAAAAGCTGGTGGCCCATGCAGACGCCGAAGACGGGGACCCGGCCGAGGAGCTCGGCGATCATGGCGGGCGCGTGGGTCACGGCCGCCGGGTCGCCAGGGCCGTTGGACAGCAGCACGCCGTCGGGTTCGAGGGCGAGAATGTCGTCGGCGCTGAAGCCGGCGGGCACCACCGTGACCCCGGCGATCGGCTGAAGGTGAGCGAACAGGCTGCGCTTGATTCCGTAATCCACCGCCACCACCCTGCGAGGGCCGCCCGCAAGTTCGTAGGGCTTCGACGTGGTGACCACACGGGTCAGGTCGGTGTCGTCGGTTCCCAACGCGCCCGCGGCGGCGGCACGCACCTCGGCCTCCGATGCGGTGCCGAACGCGCCGGGCACCGCGCCGTGGTTACGCAGGTGCCGGGTCAGCCGGCGGGTATCCACCCCGGCGATCCCCGCGATGCCGTGCCGCTTCAGCCAATCCTCCAGGCTCGCCTCGGCCCGCCAGCTGCTGTGGCGCCTGGCCAAATCGCGCACCACCACACCGGCGCACCGCGGAGTTGGAGATTCGTCATCGGCACCGGCAGAGCCATAGTTACCGATGTGTGGATAGGTGAACGTCACGATCTGTCCGGCGTAGCTGGGGTCCGACAGCACCTCCTGATAACCCGCAAGCACGGTGTTGAACACCACCTCACCGGTGCTGACTCCGCCTTCGGGCCGGGCACCGATCGCCTCGCCCTCAAAGAGCGATCCGTCGCTCAACACCAGTGCTGCCTCGGTCACGCTCACGCCAGTCCTCCCAGTTCATTCCATCCGTCGGCCGGGTGGGTTCCGCCGGACACCGTACCGGCGGACGGGGCGGCACCCGGAACCAGCGCCGGAAGGCGGGGAGCTCCGACCGGCCGCCGACTCAGCGTTGGGCCACGCCGGCGATCACCACAGGCTCGCCGCCACACACCGTGTGACGCACCCGGCCGCTGACCCGGCGCCCCACGTACGGCACGTTGCGGCTGCGGGAGGCGCCGCCGGAGTCGTCGATGGTCCAGGCCGCAGCCGTATCGATCACGCACAGGTTGGCGTGTTCCCCCACCGCCACCGGGCGCCCCTGCTCGGGCATTCGTGCGATCTGGGCGGGTCGCACCGACATCAGCTCGATCAGCCGGTGGAGGGGAAGGTCCAGCTCGGTCAAGCCAAGGGCCAGCGCGTACTCCAGGCCCAACATGCCGGGAGGCGCCTGGTCGAAGGGCAGCTCCTTGCTGTCGGGGGTGTGCGGCGCGTGGTCGGTGGCGATCGCGTCGATCGTGCCGTCGGCCAGGCCGGCTTTGACCGCTGCGACGTCCTCGTCGGTGCGCAGCGGCGGGTGCACCTTGAACGTTGGGTCGTAGCCGCCGCAGGCATCGTCGGTGAGCGTGAAGTGATGCGGGGCCGCCTCGGCGGTGACCGCTTGACCGGCCGCCTTGGCCGCCCGCACCAACGCCACCGAGCGGGCGGTGGACAGGTGCAGGAAGTGAACCGGAGTGCCGGTGAGGCGGCTCAGGGCGATGTCGCGCATCACCATCAACTCCTCGGCCTCCGACGGCTGCCCCGACAGGCCCAGCCGGGCGGAGGTCGCGCCCTCGTGCATGCAGGTGCCCTGCGACAACGAGGTGACCTCGCAGTGTTGGGCCAGGATCACGCCCAGTCCTCCCGCATACTCCAGGGCACGGCGCATCAGCGCGTCGTCCTGGACCCCGGTGCCGTCGTCGGTGAACAGGGTGACGCCCAGTTCGGCCATCTCGGCCATTGGAGCGAGGGTCTCCCCCGCCCGGTCGACGGTGATGGCGCCGGAGGTGTGCACGGCGCACGGTGCGCTCCGCCCCAGCTCCAGCACCTCGCGCACCACCTCGGCCGAATCGATGGTCGGCGTGGTGTTGGGCATGGCCAACACGGCCGTGTAGCCGCCAAGCGCTGCGGCCCTGGCCCCCGTCTCGATCGTCTCGGCCTCCTCCTTGCCCGGCTGACGAAGATGCGTGTGCAGGTCGACCAGCCCTGGGGCCACCACAGCGTCCGAGCAGTCCAGGGTGACGTCGGCTTCAGCCTCGCCGGCCTCGGCGCCGATCGCCGCCACCAGGCCGTCGCGTACCAGCACGTCCGCGCGTTGGCCGATGTCGCCTCCACGACTCCATGGACGTCCTCCCACCAGCTTCACGATCGGCTTCGAACTGCTCATCTGCGTTCCCTCAATCTGTGCTCGCTCAATCTGGGCTCATTCACGAATGATCTTCGGCGACCGTGGCCGCCTGGTCACCGGACAGCGCCCAGAACAGCACGGCCATGCGGGTGGGTACCCCGGCGGCAACCTGTGCGGTGATCAGCGAGCGGGGGTCGTCCGCGGCCTCCGGGGAGATCTCCACGCCGCGCACCATCGGCCCGGGATGCATGATGTGAGCCGATGGTGCCAACATCCCAAGCCGTCGTGCGGTCAGCCCGTAGGAGGCGGTGTACTCCCGCAGGGTGGGGATGAGCGCCTCGGCCATGCGTTCGCGCTGGATGCGCAGCACGTACACCACGTCGGCGTCGGCAAGTGCGGCGTCGAGGTGGTGACCGACCTTCACCGGAAAGGTGTCGGTGGCGGGCGGCAACAGCGTGGGGGGCGCCACCAGGGTGACCTCGGCACCCAGCGCCGTCATGGCCTCGATGTTGGAGCGGGCCACCCGGCTGTGGCGAACATCGCCCACCATCACGATGCTGAGGCCGTCGAGTGCGGCGGCGCCGGACCGGTCGAGGCGGCGGGTCAAGGTGTACGTGTCGAGCAACGCCTGGGTGGGGTGACCGTGTTGGCCGTCGCCGGCGTTGATCACCGATGCGTCGGTCCAGCCACTGATCTGATGGGGCACGCCGGAGGACCGGTGGCGTACCACGTAGGCGTCCACCCGCATGGCGTCGATCGTCTCGATCGTGTCGCGTACCGACTCGCCCTTACTCATCGATGAGCTGCCCGCCGAGAACCCCATCACGTCGGCCGACAGGCGCCGGGCTGCGGCCTCGAAGCTCAGCCGGGTGCGCGTGGAGTCTTCAAAGAAGCAGCTCACCACCGTGCGACCTCGCAGCGCGGGGCTCTTGGGAATGGGTCGACCGCTCACCTCCACCATGCGGTCGGTCAACGCATGCAACTCCTCGATGCCGCTGCGACCGAGCGAGGAGATGTCGAGCAGATCGGTCAATGTTCCACTCCCGCCAGGGGGTGTCGGGCGGTGACATGCGACGGTCGCACTACTTCACCAGTTCGCCGAGGTCGACGCCGTCGTCGGCAACATCGATCATCTCCACCCGGCGGGTTGGCACCACCCTGCCCACGTAGTCGGGGGCGATCGGCAGTTCGCGGTGGCCCCGGTCCACCATGACGGCCAGTTGCACGGCACGGGGTCGGCCCCAGTCGGCCAAGGCGTCCAGCGCCGCCCGCACGGTGCGACCGGTGAACAACACGTCGTCGGTGAGGATCACCGTGGTGCCGGTGAGGTCGACCGGGATTGAGGTGGGGGCCTCGGGCAGGAGGGGGCGAATGCCGACGTCGTCGCGGTGCATCACCACGTCGAGGGTTCCCACCGGTACCTGGCGTTCGCCGAGGTCGGCCGCGTCGGCCAGTGCCTGGTCGGCGGTTGCCAGCAGGGAGATGTCCGCCGCCAGCCTGCGGGCAAGGCTGATGCCTCCGGTCTGCAAACCGATCAGTACCAGCGAGTCGATGCCCTCGTTGCGTTCGATGATCTCGCCGGCCATGCGCCTGCGGGCCCGTGCCATGTCGTCCGCGTCCATCACCCGGACCCTGGGTTGGAAGATGCCTCCGTAGGGCCGAGCCAGGCGACGCTCGCGCTCAGCCATCGGTGTCCGGGGCCTCGAAGGGCAAGGTGTCGGGGCGCACTTCGGCCGCCAGGTTGGCCAGCACACCGTTGACGAACCCACCCGAATCATCGGTGCCGTAGGTTTTGGCCAGCTCGACCGCCTCGTTGAGGATCACCGCCGTCGGTACGTCCTCGCGTTCGGTCAGCTCCCAGGCGGCCAGGCGCAGCACCGCACGGTCGATCGACGCCAGCCGGTGAAGCGGCCAGTCGCCGGTGCGACCGGTGAGGAGCTCGTCGAGGCCGGTCCGATGCAGGGTGACGCCGGCGAGTACCTCCAGCGTGTACGCCTCGGGCTCGACGACCACCTCGTCAACCATCGCCTCCGGGGTCAGGTCACGGATCTCGGCCTCGTACAGCAACAGGAGCGCCTGCTCCCGGGCCTCCCGCCGACCGCCGATGATCGGCGCCGAGTCGTGCCGGGCGCCATCACGCACGGGTGAGGTACTCACCGCTGCGCGTGTCGACCTTCACGGTGTCCGACGAGTTGACGAACAGGGGCACCTGGATGGTTTTGCCGGTGGACAGCGTGGCGGGCTTGGTGCCGCCCGAGGAACGGTCGCCCTGAAGTCCCGGTTCGGTCTCGGCGATCTCGAGGTCGACCGATGCCGGCAGGTCGATGCCGATGATCTCGTCGCCGTAGAACACCACGACAACGCTGGAGTTGTCGGCCAGGTAGTCGGCCGCGTCGCCAACGGTCTCGGGTGGTACGTGGAGCTGGTCGTAGGTGGTGGAGTCCATGAACACGAAGTCGCCGCCGTCCCGGTACAACATCGACATCTCCTTCTTGTCGACGATGGCCCGCTCCATCTTCTCCCCCGCCCGCATCGTCCGATCCAACACGGCGCCGGTGCGGACGTTCTTCAGCTTGGTGCGGACGAACGCATGCCCCTTGCCCGGCTTGACGTGCTGGAAGTCCACCAGCGTGAACAACCCGTCGTCGAGGTCGACGGTGATGCCGGTTCGGAAGTCTGCGGTGGAGATCTGGGCCATTCGATACCTCGGTCTGTCGTCGGCGGGGCGGCCGGGAAAGGCTACTTGATCGTGTGATTCGACCGGTCAACCAAGGTCGAGCAGGCGTGCCACCGCCGCGATGGCCAGGCGATAGCCGTCACCGCCGAAACCCGCGATGGTGCCGGTGGCCACCGGGGCCACCACCGAGGTGCGACGCCATGGCTCTCGGGCGTCCGGGTTGGACAGATGCAGCTCGATCACCGGCCCCTCGAAGGCGGCCAGCGCATCGTGGAGCGCCCACGAATAGTGCGTGAAGGCACCTGGGTTGACCACGATGGCGCGGTTTCGTCCTCGTGCCCGATGGATCGCCTCAACCGCCTCAGCCTCGGCATTGGTGGCAACCGCCTCCACCGAGAGGCCCAGCGACTCGGCGGTGTCGGTGGCGGTCCGGACGTGGTCCGCAAGCGTTGCGCTGCCGTAGATCTCGGGTTGCCGGGTGCCCAGCAGGTTGAGGTTTGGACCCGACAACAACAGCACCGTCGGCGGCTCCCCCGAGTCGGCTGCGTCGGGGGTGAGGTGTCGCCCACTCACGTCATCGGGTGGCATCGATGGCCTCCACAATCAGTTCGACGGGCACGTCGGCCACCTGCTCGACCCCGTTGGGGCCGTCGAGCACGAACACCCGCCCGTCGAGCGCCTTCTTGTCGCGACCCATTGCTGCCAGCAGGTCGTCGTTCGCCAGCGAGGCATCGAGCCGGTCGACCAGCCCGTAACCGGCGATCACCCGTCGATGCTCGGCGACCGCGTCGGCGTCGATGCGACCCAGCCGGTGGGCCAACTCGGCGGCGAAGATCAGGCCCACCGCAACCGCTTCGCCGTGGGCCAGCGCATGGTCACCCACCGTCTCGATGGCATGGGCCAGCGTGTGGCCGTAATTGAGGATGGCCCGGCGTCCGCCCTCCCGCTCGTCGGAGGCCACCACCTCGGCCTTGATCCACACGCAACGGGCCACCCGGTCGACCAGGTTGAGGTCGTCGAGGCGCCCCCCGCCAAGCCAGTGGTACTTGGCCACCTCCCCCAGACCGCACCGCCATTCGCGCTCCGGCAGTGTCTGCAACGTCTCGGTGTCACAGATCACCCCCGACGGCTGCCAGTAGGCGCCGACCAGGTTCTTGCCCTCGGGCAGGTTGACGCCGGTCTTGCCACCGATCGCCGCGTCGACCTGACCCAGCAGCGTGGTGGCAACGTGCACGACGGGCAGTCCCCGGTGGTAGGTGGCGGCGGCAAATCCGGCGACGTCGGTGACCAGCCCGCCACCGATACCAACGACACAGTCGGCTCGGGTGACCCCGGCCCTCGCAAACGACGAGGTCAGCGATTCGATGGTCGCCAGGGTCTTGTGTGGCTCGCCTCCGTCGATCGTATGAACCGACATCGGCAGCTGCAGCGGGTCGAGGGTTGATTCCAGCCACGGCTGCCCGTGTTCGCTCACCACGGCCACGCGGCGGGTGCCGGCCGGCAGGAGCGCCGCGAGACGCGTTCGCACGCCCTCGCCCACCACCACGGGGTAGGAGCGGTCGCCCAGGTCGACCGTGAGGTCGACCGCAGACGCCGTGTCTGAGTGGTTCATGAGGCGGAGGCTACCGGCCCTGCCAACACCTGCTCCACGGCCAGGACGACCGCCTCGGGATCGGCCGACGCGTCCACTCGGTGGGTGGCCACCTGCTCGTACAACGGACGCCGCACCTCGGCAAGGGCGCCAAGCTTGATGGCCGGGTCGCCGTCGTTGAGCAGCGGCCGATCGGTTTGGTCGGCCGCGAGCCGGTCAAGCAGGCGTTCGACCGGCACGTCCAGCCACACGACGGTGGCCCGGGTGGCGAGTACCGAACGGTTGAGTTGGTTGGTGACGACGCCTCCGCCGGTGGCCACCACCACCCCGGTGGGGACCGCCAGCACGCCGCGCAACACCTCGGTTTCCAACGTCCGGAATCGATCCTCGCCTTCGGCGAACAGCTCGGTGACCGTTTGGCCGGTGACGAGTTCGAGGCGCTCATCCAGGTCGACCCAGCGCCGACCGAGTCGGTCGGCCAGCAGCCGCGCCACCGACGATTTGCCCGAGCCGGGCAACCCAACCAACGCAATCGGGCCCCCGCGGCGACCGTTTGGCGCGGTCGACCGTGTGGGAAGCGGCAGCGGGATCGATGCGGGGTCGACGGAATTCACTCCAGCAAGTTAGGGCACTCCAGCAGGTTGGGTCACCCAAGAACGGTTCGTGCGGCGTCCACCATCACCTGCATCGGCGCCTCAACGCCCGTCCACCAGGTGAACACCTCGGCGGACACCCCGACGAGCAGTTCGACGCCTCCCAACGTGGACAGGCCCCGCTGCCGGGATGCCGCCAGCAGCGGGGTGGTCAGCGGGTGGTACACCGCATCGATCACCCGGCACTGCGACGACAACCACGCGACCGGTGCCGGTGAGGCGTCGGGCCGCGCCGACCCCACCATGCCCACCGGGGTCGTGTTGGCCACCAGGTCGGCGTCCCCCCACTGTGACGCGCTCATGTCCTCCAGGCGGATGCCGCGCGCCCCTGCTCCCGCCATGGTGGCCACCTCGAGGGCCGCTTCTTCACGCCGGGCCGCCACGAGCACCTGCTCGGCTCCGGCATCGACCAGGGCGGCGGTCAGGGCCCGCGCCGTGCCGCCCGCGCCGACCACGACCACTCGCCGGCCGTTCGCCGACCAACCGTCCGCCAACAAGGCCCGCAGAAAGCCTGTGCCATCGGTGTTGTTCCCCACCAGCGTGCCGTCCACGTTTCGTATCGAGTTGACGACGCCCAGCCTGGCTGCCGCAGGCGTCAACTCGTCGCAGAACTGCGCTGCGGCGGTCTTGTGTGGCATGGTGACCGACACGCCCTCAAGGCCCAGGGCCACCGCCCCGAGCAGCGCCGCCTCCACCCGGTCCTCCGTCACGGGCAGGGCCACATAGGCCCAGTCCAGGCCGGTCGCCTCGTAGGCCGCGTTGTGGATCGCCGGTGACATCGAATGGCGCACGGGGTTGCCGATCACGCCTGCCAGCCGGGTGGAGCCTGAGATCACCACCGGTCGGCGGGTCGGATGGTCACTCGATGACACCCTGGTTTCGGGCCTTGTCTCGCAGCTCGATGAACTCGGCCTGGGTCTCGACGAACGCATGCTTTCCCGGCTCGACCAGCACGTAGTACATCCAGGCACCCTCTTCGGGGGCGATCGCCGCCTTGAGCGACGCCTGGGACGGCAGCCCGATCGGGGTGGGGGGCAGACCCTGTTTGGTTCGGGTATTGAACGGGTCGGCCGGATCTCGAAGCTCGGGCGTGGTCAACTCGCCGCCCGGCTTGTTCTTTGAGTACACCGCGGTTGCGTCGATGCCCAGGATCTCCGGAGCGGCGAGCCGGTTGTAGATGACGCGGGCGATCTGGCCCCGCTCCTCCGGCGGTGTTCCCGTTTCCTTCTCGACCAGCGACGCCACAATCACGGTTTCGTAGGGGGTGAGGCCCACTTTGGCCTCGGAGTTCTCGTAGCCCAGCTCATCGAGCTCGGCGGACATCTGGTCGGCCAGCTTCTGCAGAATCTCCACCGGCGTGGCGTCGTCGGAGAACTCATAGGTGTCCGGGAACAGCATGCCCTCCCACTTGTTCATCTGCGGCGGGGCGACCTCCCCTTCGGCAAGGGGGGGCAATTCGGCTGGGACGTACTTGGACGTGACCTTGCCCGAAGCCAAGGCCGCGTAGAAGTCCTCCTTGGAGATCTCCGGAAACTGAGCGGCCAACTTGTCGAGGGCCTCGTCGAGGCGAACACCCTCGGGGATCGTGACCCGCGACGTGCCCACCGGCACCGGACCCTCGTCCAGCGTCTGGGTCACCTGGGCAAAGCTCGAGTTCTTCTTCATCTCCGGGTACTCACCCGCCGCCCAGTTTCCACCCGTGAACCGCACGTACCAGCCGAAGACTCCGGCGTCGCTGATGATGCCCTTGGATTCCAGCAACAACCCCACATCGGCGTCGGTTGCCCCCTGGGGAATCACCACGTCGACCGCCTTGCCCGGCTCCCCCGGTGGATCCACCTTGCGCAGGACCCAGAACACGGCTCCGGCTCCCAGCAACATGATGACGCCCAGCACCACCACAAAACCCACGATGGCCCGACGCCCACAGCCGTCGTTGGTGGCCAGGTCCTCGTAACGCTGTTTGCGTCCCTTGCCGCGCCGGACGGCCTGCTCCGGCCCGGGTGCAACGCTGTCGTTCCAGCCTTCGGTCAGCGGGACCCCGTCACGGTCGACCCAACCACCGGCGCCGTCGTCGAAGACCTGGTCACCCTGCTCGTCGACGTACCCACCTTTGCCGTCTTCGAACACGAGGATCTCGGCCCTGGGCGCCACCGTCTCGGACGGATGATCGGGATCGGCCACCAACACCGCCGCACCGTCGGCGTAGACGAAGCCCCCGGCGCCATCGTCGAACACCTCGTTGTCGGCCTCATCGGCAAAAGTGCCGTCCGGGTTTTGGTAGACGAGCACCGGTGCATTCGCCCAGCCCTCGTCCAGCGCCGTCGTGTCCCAGTCGTCGGTGAGATCGCTCACAGGGCGCCTCCGACACGTTGGTCACCCGCGGTCGACCGGGACACCTCATGGTTGGCGCGTCCGTCCAGCCATCCCTGAAGGATGACCGATGCTGCAACTTGATCGACGACGGCACGCCGATGTGGCCCGGTCAGGGTCATATGGTCCAACGATCGCTCCGCTGTGACGGTGGTCAAGCGCTCATCGTAGGTCGTGACGGGCACGCTCAGGAGATGCCCGAGAAGTTGCACCTCGCTCAGCGCCCGTTTGGCCGCAGCGCGTCGCTGGCCGTCGAGCGAAACCGGCAGGCCGACCACCACCACGTCCACCTCGTACTCAGCGGCCAGGGCGGCCAGCCGACGGAAATCGCCCTGAACGTCCTTGGTGCGCACCAACGTCTTCAGCGGAGTGGCCACACCGGCGGCCCCGACGGCCACGCCGATGCGTTTGGTGCCCGGATCCACGCCCATGGCCCGCAGGCGCGCCACGAGGGGCAGCGCGTCGAGGCCGGACGCGTTGGTCACCACCCGTCCACCCCCGGCAGCGGTTGGGCCATCGCTCATGCGGTCTCAAACGCCACACGTAGAAGTTCGAGCGCCTCGTCCAGCCCGTCTGCGTTCTTTCCTCCGGCCATGGCCAGATCGGCGCCCTTGCCGCCACCACCCGAGATGGCCCTGGCCGCCGGAGCCATCAGGTCGCCCGCGTGCAGGGGGCCGTCGGGCTGCGTTGCAACCACCAGGGTGACCCCCTTTCCCCCGGGTACGGCACCGAGGGCAACGGCACGAATGCCCGGCCGGTCACGCAGTGCGAGGGCCTGATCGCGCACCTCGTCACGGGTTTCGGCTTCGACGCGGGCCACGATCACCCCGTCGACCGCCAGGTCGGTCAGCGCCATCGCTCTGGCCCGAGCACCCTCGGATCGAAGCTGTGCCACCTCGGCCCGGAGCGCCCTGTTTTCGTCGTTGCGCTTCCGGACCGAGCCCAACAGCTCGTCAACGGACGTGCCCAATTCGGTGGCCAGCTCACCCAACATGGCCTCGTCGGATCGCAGACGCTCCACCGTGTTGAGACCGGTGGTGGCCTCGAGGCGACGAATGTTCGAGCCGATCGATGCCTCGGACACCACTTTGACGGCTCCGATCTGGCCCAACGCCGACACGTGGGTACCGCCGCACAGCTCGACCGAGGGTCCGGCCTCCAGGACCCGCACGTCATCGCCGTACTTGTCACCGAAGAAGGCGATGGCGCCACGCTCGTCGGCCGCGGCCCGGGTCATCTCGTCGTGGGACACGGGCGCACCGGTGAGCACCACGCCGTTGACCAGATCCTCGATGCGACGGAGTTCGTCCGGTGTGATCGCCTGAAAATGGCTGAAGTCGAAACGCAGCCGGGCATCGTCCACCAACGACCCCTGCTGTTTGACGTGATCACCGAGCACCTGGCGAAGGGCCCAGTGCAACAGGTGGGTGGCGGTGTGGTTGCGACGAATGGCGTCCCGCCGGTCGTTGTCGATCTCGGCGGTGACCCTGCTCGCCACCGCGGGCGTGTCGGCGCCTGCCACCAGACGGTGCCGGATCAGGCCGGGCAACGCGTTGGTCGTGTCGATCACCCGGGCACCACCTCCCGGCCAGCTGAGCGAACCGGTGTCTCCCACCTGCCCGCCGGACTCGGCGTAGAACGGCGTGCGGTCGAGCACCACCCAATCGCCGACCACACCCAGCACGGTCGCCTCGGCCGACGGAGTCTCGCGACCGACGAACTCGGTGGGACCGCCCTCGGTGATCATGCGGCGGTAGGCGTCGGCCTCGTCGCCCACCTCCACACCGGTGCCCCTGGAGGCCGCCTTGGCCCGGGCCCGCTGCTCGGCCATCTCGGTGTCGAAGCCCTGATGGTCCACCTCGTGACCGCGCAACTGCGCCATCTCCTCGGTGACCTCCAACGGGAAGCCGAAGGTGTCGTGCAGCTTGAACGCGACCGCCCCGGGCAGGGCGGCGTCCTCGTCAAGGTTGTCGAGCTCACCGTCCAACAGGGCCGAACCCTTGGCCAGCGTCTTGCGAAACTGACCCTCCTCCCGCTCGGCGACGCCCAGGATCAGGTCGCTGTTCGTCCTCAGGTCCGGATAGGCGTCGCCCATCACTTCGGCGCAGCGCTGGATCATCGGCGCGAGCACGGCGTCGGACACCTCCAGCAGGTAGGCGAAGCGCACCGCGCGGCGCATGATGCGGCGCAGCACATAGCCGCGATCCTCGTTGGAGGGGATGACGCCGTCCGAGATGAGAAATGCCGTGCTGCGGGTGTGGTCGGCCAGCAGCCGCAGGGCGATGTCGCCCAGGTCGCTGTCCCCCAGCGACTGTCGCGTCACCCGCTCGGCGGCGCCAACCAGCTGGCTGATCCCGTCGGCGTCATAGAGCGAGGAGCTGCCTTCGGTCAGTGCCAGGGTGCGCTCAAAGCCCAGGCCGGTATCGACGTTTTTGTTGGGTAGATCCCTGAGCTCGCCGTCGGCGCCGCGGAAATACTGCGTGAACACCAGGTTCCAGAACTCGATGTACCGCCACTCGGAGCCGTGGGCGGGCCCCCCGTCGGCACCGAAGTCCGGCCCGAAGTCGAAGAACAACTCCGAGCTCGGCCCACACGGTCCGGTCTCCCCCATCTCCCAGAAGTTGTCGGCGTCCAACCGCTGAATGCGCTCTCGGGGCAGGCCCACCACGTCGGCCCAGATCTGCTCGGCCTCGTCGTCGGTCGTGTGCACGGTGGCCCAGATTCGGTCGCCGTCGACGCCCAACCCGCCGGACTCGATCGACGAGGTGGTGAACTCCCAGGCCCACGGGATCATCTCGGCCTTGAAATAGTCGCCGAAGCTGAAGTTGCCGGCCATCTCGAAGAACGACAGGTGGCGGGTGCTGCGCCCAATTGCGTCCAGGTCGTTGTGCTTGCCGCCCGCCCGCACACACTTCTGGATGGAGGCCGCCCGCGGCGGGTCATAGGGCACCGCCTCCTCCCCAAGGAAGTAGGAGACGAAGGGCATCATGCCCGAGTTGGTGAACATGGGCGCCGACGGGTGATGCGGAATCAGCCCGGCGGAGGGCACCAGCGTGTGGCCCCTTCCCTCGAAGAATCGGTCCCAGGCGGATCGCAGTTCGTGAGCGCGCATACGACCATGATCCTACCGACCCCCTCGTCTGAACGGCGCAGCGGTTGCTCAGCCGCAGCCGAGGGCTTCCACCGCAGCGAGGGGATCGCCGGGCAGGCCACGACGCCAATCGTTCAGAAACGGCTGCGGCGCCAGCAGGCCTCGTCGGTTCTGCCATCCGGTCCGGCAGGCGGGTGACAACCCAAAGTGCAGATGACACCCGGTTCCTGCGGCATTGCCGGTCTCGCCAACGGTACCGATTTGATCCCCGGCGCCGACCTGCTGTCCCTGCTGCACCGAAACCGACTCCAGATGGCTGCCGTAATAGCGAACGCCGCGGGCGTCGACGAGCGACACCAACAGGCCGCTTCGTTGAGCAGGATCGTCGGTCGACGAGTTCCAGTCATCGGTGGTGTGGATCTCCTCGATGGTGCCATCGGTGGCCGCCAACGCCGCGGTGCCACATGGGGCGAACATGTCGGCTGCCGGGTAGTCGTGATGACCCGAGTCGTAATGGGTGCTGTCGGAGTCAACCGGGAACACGAACCGTGGCGGCGCCACGGGTGCGAGCACCGTCACCGTCACCGGGGCGGCCGAGCCGGCAGGCGCCACGGTGTCTTCGACCGCCGTCCTCGGCACGGTGAGGTAGACGATCGTGGTTGGTGACCTGGTGCTCGGCGCCGCAGCGCTGCCCGACACTGTGGGGCCATCGGCGCCGAGCATCGCCCACGCGCCGGCACCCAGCAGGCCGACGATCAACACCGCAGCCACCGCCACCAGGCCGATGAGCGGGGCACCTGGCCGTTGTTGGTCGGCCACCTACCTCATTCCCATCACGAACCGGGCCGAAGTCGCCATCTCCCTACCGGTACACCGTCTCGCAGGGAATGCCGTTGTTGTCGGCGTCCATGTGGCTTGGCCGGCCGAGCGAGTTGAAGGTGGCCTGGGCCTGCGAATAGGTGTACCCGTTGGCACCCAGCCACTTGCAGTAGTCGCCTTCGGCAACGTAGGACGGAATGACGACGGCACCTGCGGTGGGAGCCTGTTCGGGGACCACACGCACCACGGTCTGCGGGGACTGCTGTTGGATCACCACCACCGTCGTTGGCGCGGGCGCTGCGGTCGGCGCCGGGGTCGGCGCCGGCACCTCGGAGATCACGACGACGGTTTGGGGCGGCGACGACGTGTCGGGTGGCAACTGCTGAGAACCGCTCGGACATCCGGCGAGCACCATCGTTGCGGCCACCAGGGCGAGACCCCCCAGCGCCGTCCCGGCGATACTCCTTGGCCCCGTCCGCGACCGCTGAGTGGGGTGCCGAACGTTCGGCTGTCTTCCTGGGTCACGATCAGGCCACATGACGTTCCCTCGGTTGGTGGCCGAGTTCACTCGTCTCGGCTCTGGAACCCTAACCGCTTCGCCCGAAGCGTGACGGTCCAGGCCGAACCATGGCGCAGGCGTTCAGCGGGGCGGCCGGGCGACCCGGTGCCCCCCGTCGCTGCTCCAGTCGCGTGGGGCCCACGGCTCCTTCGGCCCGGAACCTTCGTCGCCGCGCTGGGCCCTGCGCTCCTTCACCAACCCCGTGACCCGGCCGGGCGCATCGGCCGCAACACCCACCAACATCCCCGCGGCACCCTTGGCGAGGTTGGCTGGAGTCAACTGATCACGACGGGCCTCCAATTCGGACTCGACGCGTTTGATGCCAAAGGCGCCGGCTGCGGCACCTGCGGCAAACCAAAACACTCGCTTGGGAATCACGTGGTCTCCTCCTCCTTCGCCGAGGGTACAGCCCCGCGTGCGGCGAGCCGGGCGGCCACACGGGCCTCGTACCCGTGGTCACCCGGTCGATAGTAGGTGCGGCCCGCCACCAGGTCGGGCAGGTACTGCTGGTCGACCCAGCCCGACGGATCGTCGTGGGGATAGCGGTAGCCGGCGCCATGCCCCAGGCGTTTGGACGCCTGGCCGGAGGTGTCGCGCAGCGGTGGCGGCACCTCGCCCACCAAACCTCTGCCAACGTCACCGATCGCCTCGCCGATGGCCAGGTACGCCCGGTTGGATTTGGGTGCCTGGGACAGGTGCACCACCACCTGGGCAAGGTTGATGCGGGCTTCGGGCAAACCGACAAACTCAACGGCCTGGGCGCCGGCTGTGGCGACGACCAACGCCATCGGATCGGCCTCGCCGATGTCCTCCGATGCCGAGATCACCAACCGGCGGGCGATGAAGCGTGGGTCCTCGCCTGCCTCCAGCATGCGGGCCAACCAGTACAGGCCGGCGTCCGGGTCGGAGCCCCGGATCGACTTGATGAACGCCGAGGCCACGTCGTAGTGGGCGTCCACCCCATAACGAACCGCCTTGGCCCCCATCGCCCCTTCGACGTCCTCGATCGACAGCACCACCCGGTCGCCGTGCACCCCGGCCCCGCAGCGCGCCCGGGCCAGGCTGATGGCCACCTCAAGCGTCGTCAGCAGGTGCCGCCCGTCGCCCGCAGCCGAGACGGCGAGCACCTCGAGCGCCTCGGTGAAGTCCGCGCCGGGTTGGTCCACGGCGTCACCTGCACCGGCGGCGAGCCCCTCTGCAGCCAGGCCTCGCCTGGCCAACGACACCAGCGCCTCGTCGTTCAACGGCTCGAGGCGGAAGAGGACCGAGCGGCTGAGCAGCGCCGAATTGACGCTGAAACCGGGGTTCTCCGTGGTGGCTCCGATGAGGATCACCAGGCCGGTCTCCACCGCGGGCAACAGCGCGTCCTGTTGCGCCTTGTTGAAGCGGTGTACCTCGTCGAGAAACAGGATGGTGCGGCGCCCCCGCTCACCCAGCCGGGCCTGGGCGCCGGCGATCACCTCGCGAACGTCCTTGACGGTGGAGGTGACCGCGGAGCGCGCCTCAAGGTGTGCCGACGATGCGCCGGCGATCAGCCGGGCCAGGGTGGTCTTACCCGTGCCGGGTGGCCCCCACAGAACCACCGAGCTCAGCTTGTCGGCCTCGACGAGCACACGCATTGGCTTGCCCGGCCCCAGCAGGTGCTCCTGGCCCACGACCTCGTCCAACGAGCGCGGTCGAAGTCGGTCTGCCAACGGCGCCGACGCCGCCGCCAACTCCTCGGCAGTGGCGCTGAACAGGTCACCGCTCACGGCGATTCCAGGCCACGCACTCGTCGTAACTCGCACCGGTGCCACCAAAGATGTCGAGCGCAGAGCCGATCGTGAGGTCCACCCGGCCCTTCGAGTGCTCGGCCACCAGGTCGAGATCCTCGATCGAACGCGCCCCACCGGCATAGGTGACGGGACGGCCGCCCCACTCCCCGAGCAGCGACACCAACTCGATGTCAACGCCCTCCTGGCGGCCCTCGACGTCGGCGGCATGCACCAACAGTTCGCCTGCATGCTCGGCGACATCGTCGAGCGCCGACGGCGTGATCTTCAGGTTGGTCAGGCGTTGCCAGCGGTCCATCGCCACCACCCACCGGGGGGCCTCGTCACGATCGGCCGGACCCGGGGTGTCGGTGTCATCCGTCGGCACCCGCCGAGCCGACAGGTCGACGACCAGCCGGTCGGGGCCCACCTCGGCGGCAAGCCGCGCCAACGCCTGGGGATGAAACCGACCCCGGTCGTCGAACAGTGAGCTCGTGACGATCACCGCCGCCGCTCCGGCCTCCAGCCACATGGCGGCGTTGGTCACGTTGACACCACCACCCAGCTGCAACCCACCCGGCCAGACCGCCAGCGCCCTGCGGGCGGATGCATCGTTCTCGGGACCCAGCTTGATGACGTGGCCGCCGCTGAGCCCGTCCTCCCGGTAGCGCTCGGCAAAGTAGGTCGCAGGCCGCTCGCTGCGGTGGTTGGTGATCGTGGTTGAACCATCGTCGGCGTAGGTACCGCCGATCAGTTGCACAACGGCGCCGTCCGCCAGGTCGATGCAGGGGCGAAAGCGGGTCATGTGGTGGGCGGCAGCAGGCGCAGCCCAAGCTCGTCGAGTTGGGCAGCCTCGATGGGGCCGGGCGAGCCGGTCAGCGGGTCGGCGCCGCTCTGGGTCTTCGGAAAGGCGATGACCTCGCGGATGTTGTCCTCACCGGCCAGGATCGCCACCAGACGGTCGATGCCATAGGCAAAGCCGGCGTGGGGCGGCGCCCCATAGCGCAGCGCCTCCAGCAGGAAGCCGAAGTTGCGTTCAGCCTGCTCGTCGGAAATGCCGAGCAGGGAGAACACCGTCTGTTGCACCTCGCTGCGATGAATGCGCACTCCGCCCGAGCCCAGCTCCCAGCCGTTGATGACCAGGTCGTAGCTCTGGCTGCGCACGTTGAGCAGGTCGCGAGGATTGTCCAGTTCCCCGGCGGCCGCCGCCTGCAGCAGGCCCAGGTCCTCCTCGTGGCACATCGTGAACGGATTGTGGGCCGATGTCGGCTTGCCGGTGGCGTCATCGATCTCCTCGAACAGGGGAAAATCAACCACCCAGCGCACCTGCACACCGCCTTCGGCGATGGGCGGGCGGCCCAGCTCCAGGCGCAACAGACCAAGAACGTGGGTGGTCTGGCGCCACTCGTCGGCCACGAGCAGCAACAGGTCGCCTTCGGCCGCACCGGTGCGTTCGGTGAGCTCCACCATCTCGGTGTCACTGAGAAACTTGGCCACCGGTGAGTCGAGGCCCTCGGCCTTGACCCGCATCCACACCAGCCCCTTGGCCCCCCAGCGCCGTGCCGAGTCGGTGAGCTCATCGAGTCGTCTCCGGGTGAGTTCGGCCCCCCCGGGCACGCAGATCGCCTTGATCGACGGAGCCTTGAACGCGTTGAATCCGGTCTCGGCAAACACGTCGGTCACCTCACACAGCAGCATGCCGAACCGCACGTCGGGCTTGTCCGACCCGTAGGTGTCCATGGCATCGTGCCAGGTGATCCGTTCGATCTCACCCACCGGGGTCCCGGTGACCGCCTCGATGGCCAGCGACACGGTGGACCCGATCACCTCGAGCACCTCATCGCGCGAGGCGAAGGCCAATTCGGCGTCCAACTGCGCAAACTCGTACTGGCGATCGGCCCGCAGGTCCTCATCGCGCATACACCGTGCAATCTGGTAGTAGCGGTCGAACCCACCCACCATGCACAGCTGCTTGTACATCTGGGGCGACTGAGGCAGCGCATAGAACGTGCCGGGGTGCTGGCGTGACGGAACGACGAAGTCGCGCGCGCCCTCCGGTGTGGACGCGGTCAGCATCGGGGTCTCGATTTCGACGAACCCGGCGTCGTCCATGGCGGTTCGGATCGACGCGTTCACCTTGGAACGCAGGCGCAGGTTGGCCTGCATGCGCTCGCGGCGCAGGTCGACGTAGCGGTGACGCAGCCGGATGGTCTCGTCGACCGCGTCGGCACGGTCATCGACCGGAAACGGCGGGGGCTTGGCCTGGCTGAGCACCTCGACGTCGGCCTCACCGATCTCGATCTCGCCGGTGGCCAGGTCGGGGTTGACCGTGCCGTCCGGGCGGGGGCGAACCACACCGGTGATCTTCACCACCCACTCCGAGCGAACGTCGACGTCGTGATCGATGACGCACTGCACGATGCCGGTGTGGTCGCGCAGGTCGATAAAGGCCAGATGTTCGCCGTGCTCACGGCGCCGGGCCACCCATCCGGCCACGCTGACGGTGTCGCCGACGTTGGCCGACCGAAGTTCACCGCACAGAACGGTGCGATAGGGGGAGGACGGAGGCGATGACGCTGGAGTTGGTTCGGAGCTAGGCACGGGGCCCGATCCTACCGAGCCACTCCCGGTAGCCCTGAGTCGGCCCCGGGACCGGTTGACGGTCGGGCGTCGGGCAACTTCGGGCGGGCGTCGGCATGACAGAGTGGGCCCACATCGAGGCCGACGTGACGGCCGCAGCGAAGCGGGGGCGATCGCCATGGGGTTTGTGCAACCGAGAGAGCCGGAGTTCGACTCCCAGGCATGGCCCTCGCTCCCCTACGCCGAGCGCCTCAGGCTGATGTGCCACACCTGGGCGATGCAGGGTTTTGGCGCCCCCGGGGTCGCCTATCTGTTCTACCTGGTCAAGCTTTTGCTTTTCGTGGGTGGATTCCTGGCCTTCGCGCTGACGACCGACGAGGTGGGCGGCATCACCGCCATCGGTTCCTGGTGGTCCCGTCCCGAGATCTTCGCCAAGGCGGTGCTGTGGAGCCTGATCTACGAGGCGCTGGGCCTGGGATGCGGGAGTGGCCCGCTCACCGGCCGCTACTCCCCTCCGATCACTGCGTTTCGGGCGTTTCTGCGGGTCGGCGGGGTGCGGTTGCCGCCCTGGCCCCGGGTACCGATGACGTCGGGCAGCAGACGAACGGTCGTCGACGTGGGCCTCTATGGGGCGCTGCTCCTGTTGACGCTGCGCGCGCTGGTCGCCGGCGATCCACTGGGCAGCCGCTGGATCGTGGCCCCGATCATCGTGGTCATGGTGCTCGCCGGGCTGCGGGACCGCACGGTGTTTTTGGCCGGGCGCTCCGAGCACTACCTGCTGGCCGCCTTCGTGCTCCTGTTCCCCAGCAACCTGTTTGCGGGGGAACAGGCGGTGCAGGCCGCACTGTGGTTCTGGGCGGCCACCTCCAAGCTGAACCATCACTTTCCCAACGTCATCGCCGTCATGTTGTCGAACAACCCGCTGTTTCGATCGAGGCGGTTGCGACGCCTGCTCTACCGGGACTTCCCCAACGACCTGCGCGGCTCCACCGGTGCCGCATGGGTCGCTCACCTGGCCACCGCACTCGAGTACGGCGCGCCGTTGGTGCTGGTGTTCGCCCCCAGCGGGCCGCTTCGGACGCTGACCTTGGTGGCCATCGTGGGCTTCCACCTGACCATCCTCACCAGCTTTCCCCTTGGCGTTCCCCTCGAGTGGAACCTGTTCTTCATCTACTCGGCGGTGGTGCTGTTCGGGCAGCACGGCGACGTGCGGATCTGGGACCTCTCCAACCCGCTCCTGATCGCCGTGCTCATCGTCTGCCTGGTGGTGATCCCCGCCTACGGCAACGTCCGGCCCGACCGGGTGTCGTTTCTTCCGGCCATGCGCTACTACGCGGGCAACTGGGCGACCGGCACGTGGTTGTTACGGCCGGGCTGTCTCGATCGCATCGAGCAGGCACTCCCCTGCGCGGCGGCCACCCCGGCCCATCAGTTGGAGCGCCTTGGAGGCGATGGCGACCTCACGGTTGCGCTTGGACGCGGCCAGGCGTTTCGGGCCATGCACCTCCACGGCCGGGCCTTGGCGGCGCTGCTCCCGATGGCGGCGGATGGTGTCGTGCTCGATTCGCGCCATACCGACCCTGCAACGCAGCTCGATCCCGCGGAGATCGAGCTCATCGACGGGGAGATGGTGGCGGGCATGGTGCTCGGCTGGAACTTCGGTGACGGTCACCTCCACGACGAACGGTTTCTGGCGATCCTTCAGGAACGCTGCGAATTCGAGCCGGGCGACCTGCGGGCCGTCATCATCGAGGGACAGGCCCTCGGCTCTCCGTACTTGAACTGGCGGCTGGTGGATGCGGCCGACGGTGCACTTGGGTCCGGTGCCATCGCCGCCACCGACCTGCTGGGCCTTCAGCCGTGGGACGCCACGGGCCTGGACGTGGGCATCGAGCGCCACGAGCGTTAACGGCCGACGGCCGACGGCCAACGACCTGGTCGGGTACCGTGCCACCACAGGGGGAAAACCGATGAGCCCAAGCGATCCGCCCAGCAACGGCCGCCAGAACGGCTCCACCGTCACGCCGCTGGAGCTCCGGGTCCATGGGGTCGGAAACCCTCCCGATAACACGATCCTGCCTCCGCCCGGCGCCGCGCAGCTTCCCACCGATGTCCGAATCTTCCGCTGGGGCGACCTGATCTCCGACAATTGGTGGCTGCCGTTTTGGGTGGTGCTTGCGCCGTTCACGCTGGCGAACGTCGCCGGTTGGATGCATCCGGCCAACGCGCCGCGGCGGGCCGCCTGGTGTCGGCGGGTGGCCCACCTCATCGGCATCAGCCTCACGATCACCACCACGGCCTGGGTGGCCCATCTGCTGATCGACATCGTGGCGTGGCAGGGGCTGGTCGGCCTCAACGTCTGGGTCCACCACCCACTGAGGCGTTTGTGGCTGGGGGTGGCGCTCACGCTGGTGGGCATCCTGGCCTCCTTTGCACTGGCCGGTCGCACCCGCGCCGCAGCGGAGGCGGTTGCCCCCTATACGGCGGCACCGGAGACCCGCGGCGGGGTCGACGACGACGAGCGTGTCTTCAACCCCGCGTTCTTCGCCCACGAACCCGACCTTGCCTTCTTGTCGGTCGTCCACCAGCTGGCGGCGCTGGGCACCCTGGCCGCAACGACCATGCTGGCGCTCCATCGGGCCGGCACCCAGCCGGTGCCGGTACCCGGCGTGCCGAACCCCCTCAGGTTGGGGGATGTCTTCAGCACCATCGGCGCCGTCCAATGGGCGGGGGTGGCGGTACTGGCGATCATCGGGCTGGAACGACCGGGGCTGTTGGCTCGCCGGTGGAGGATCTCGGGTCCGGCGGTGGCCATGGGCCTGGCTGTGCTCATGTCCAACGCCGGTTGGTCCGGCGTCGTCCTGGTGACCCGTCGAGCGCTCAGCATGCGGGCCGATGGGCAGGTGGTGCTGGGGTCGGAGGTGGCACTGCTGGAGGGGTTCACCGCCGGCGTTGTCGCCGCTGCGGCCATGGCGACGGTGTTGGCGATCGTCGCCGCCGTGAGGGCGGGTGGCAACGCCGCCGTCGTCCCACCAGCGGACGCCCAGCGGGTGCCGCGCCCGCTCTGGGCGTTGCAGGGCGCGATTCGTGGCATCGACCTGATCGGAACGGCCGGCGTCGGCGTGTCATTCGGCGTCGGACTGTGCCTTTTCATCCACCGCTTCCAACCACCGGCGGACTGGCTCGCCCCCTGGCCGGTGCAGATCCAGGGGCCCGACGCCGGCTGGCTCACCCGGCTGGCCGCCGCAGCGCCGCTGCTGCTGGCACTGGGTGCCGGGCTGGCCGCCGGGGCCACCCGCTACCTGCCCCGAATGCGTCCGTGGGTGGCGTCCGTTTGGGAGGTGCTGACCTTCTGGCCTCGCAGGTTTCATCCGCTGGCCATTACGCCGTACTCCGAGATCGTGGTGCCACAGCTGCAGCTCCAGGTGGTTGATGCGTTGAAGGAGGGGCGCCAGGTGGTGGTGTCGGCCCACAGCCAGGGCTCGGTGTTGGCCGTCAGCGCGCTGGCAGGTTTGGCCGGAGGCGGCCTGAACCTGTCGGGTACATCGCTGGTCACCCATGCCTGTCCGCTGGGTCCGTTGTACGGCCGGTTCTTTCCTCATCAATTTGCTCCCGAGGCGCTGATACCGCTGGCCGAGCACTTGGCGGACCGGTCGGGCACGGGCGCGGCGTGGATCAACGCCTGGCGTCGTGGAGATCCGGTGGGCGGGCCCGTTGGCATGGATTACCCACCGAAGAGCGGGTTCGGCCCGGCCCGGCACGTGGCGCCAAGGGGGCCGGTGGAGATGCCCCTCGGCGGGGTTGGGCACACCCCGGCGTTCGACGACATCGAGGTGCGTCGAGGCATCGAGCTTCTTCTGTTGGCCACGCCGCCTCCCCTACCCGGAGGCGTACTCCCCCGGCTCGGTCGTATCCGGTTCTCGCCCAGGCCCATGGTGGGTTGGTTCGATCCGTCGGTGTTGTTCCGCGCGGGCTCCAGCTTGAGCGTGACCGAGGCGGTGAAGCCTTTTGCAGACCGACGCGAAGTGCTGGCCGCACTCGACCCGGACGCCGAGGTGATCAACCTTGACGAGGCACGGCGCCGTCCCGAACCTGAGCGGGGCACCGCCCCGCAGCCCGTGTGGATGGACTACGTGGCCGACACCGGCGACGGTCACGTGCCAACCACGGCGGTGGCCTGGCATCTGGCGCGAGGACTCATCGGTCGCGGGCCGGAGGGTCGGCCGACCACGATGACCCAGGCCATCGATCTGGCCGGCAACGTCGAGCTGACCGACGCCGTCGAACTGGCCGCGCGCCCCCGACCCGACGGACCCGACGTGACCCTGCCGCGCGGTTCGCTTCTGGTGATCGGCGGGGATCTCGCCTACCCGGTGGGCACGTCCGCCGCCTACCGCGATCGCCTGACCGGGCCCTATCAACAGGCCTGCGACGGGTTGGAAGCCGCGCCCGACGGCACCGACCCGGTCGTGGTTGCCATACCGGGCAATCACGATTGGTATGACGGTCTCGACGGATTCTCAGCACTGCTGTGCGACCAGGGTCGCCTGGGGGTGTGGCGCACCGTGCAGCGCCGCAGTTATGCCGCCGTGCAGGTTGCCCCGGGGTGGATGCTGTTTGCGGTCGACGGCGGCTCCTCCGGCAGCGACGTCGACCCGGTTCAGTTGGACTATTTCACGCGCATCGGGGCGAGCCTTGGCGACGAGGTTCGCCTGATTCTCGCCTGGCCCACGCCGGCATGGGCGGACGGGCACCGCCACGTCGAGGCCCAGGTGTCGTTGGATCGCTTCATCCTCGACACCCTGGGTGACCCCCGACGGGTGGCCTTGTTCGTCAGCGGCGACAGCCATCACTACGCCCACCTCGCCGACCCCGTCAGCGGCGTTCACTATGTGACCGCCGGTGGCGGCGGCGCCTTCACCCATCCCACCCACCAACTCCGGCGCCGACGACAACGTTCGGCGGGTGTCTGGCCCCTGGGTGTCAACCATGCGGTGGGCGATGATCCGGGCGATGATCCGGGCGATGATCCGGCCGGCCTCGACACTGCGTTTGCGCTCACCGACGCCACCGGGCGCTTCGGGCCTCGGACGCTGCACCTACGCGCGGTGTTCCCCGGCTTTGTTGCCTCCCGACGGGCGCTCGTCCGGCACCTTGGTTTTCCGTTCATCAACCCGGGGTTCCTTGCAGTGACCGGTGCGATCTCTGCGATCTTCGCAATGATCGCCATCTTCACCGTTGGGGATCAGGGAACGCTGCGAGGCCTGGGTGGCCTGTCCGGCCACCTGATGGCCGAGTACTGGGCCAGCCCCCTGTCGTGGCTGCCCCTGGCGGCCGTGCTCATCGGGACGACCCTGTTCGCGCAGCCCGAGGCGGCCGACCGGGCCTCCGTCGTGGTCGCCCGCACGGCCGGCTTCGTCCACGGGCTGGCGCAACTGATCGTCATCGGCGTGGTGCTCGGCTGGGCCGCGGGCCTGGGCAGGCACGTGGGCGGCCTGGTGACCGGCCGCGACCCGACCACCCTGCTCGGGGTCACGCTGTCGGCGCCGGCAATCGTGGGCGGGGTCATCACGGTCGGTGTCGCCACGGTGTTGGGCGCCCTGTTTTGTGCGTGGACCCTGGCCGCCTATCTGGTTGTTTCCAACCTGACCCTGGGCATGCACACCAACGAGGTGTTCTCAGCGCTTCGCCTGACCACACACAAGAACTTCCTCCGCATTCGGGTTGAGCCGAACGGAGACCTCACCGTGTACCCGGTTGGGCTGCGACGTACCCGGCGGCCGCTCGGCCGGACCGCACCGAAGGACGGCGTGGGGATCGACGCCCACCCGGCGGTGTTCGCCAGCGATCCGCAGTTGATCGAGCCACCCTTCACCGTGTCGCCGAATCGCATCGGCTCCGGGGTCAGCGGCCCAGTTCGGTCTGAACCTCGGACACCACCCGGGACAACGGCACCCGCCGCTGAGCGGACGGCGCCTGATCAGGACCTGCCCGCAACCGACGAATCGTTGCCGCTCCAACCTCCAATTCGTCTGGTCCCATCAGCACCGCCAGGTTCGCTCCAGAGCGATCAGCCGCCTTCATCTGCGCCTTCATCGAG
The DNA here is from genome assembly GCF_000299415.1 of Candidatus Microthrix parvicella Bio17-1. NCBI lineage: Bacteria > Bacillati > Actinomycetota > Acidimicrobiia > Acidimicrobiales > Microthrixaceae > Candidatus Neomicrothrix > Candidatus Neomicrothrix parvicella. The sequence goes on along the minus strand of NZ_AMPG01000004.1, from coordinate 182,966 downwards.
CGAGGACGCCCAAGACCCTCGTCGGTAAGCTCGCCGGCCCAACTGCGATCGGTGGCCACCCCGGCACGTCGAAGCGCCTCGGTGATCTCGTAGCCGGTCAGGCCACCGGTCGTGTCCACCACGAAGCACTCGACCGTCCTCTCGACCGGGCCAAACACCCCTTCGGCATCGCAGGCCAGCAGCGTGCGGTCGACACCCAACGCAAAGCCGACGCCGGCGGTGGGTTTACCGCCCAGTGCCTCGACCAGCCCGTCGTAGCGTCCGCCCCCGCCGACGGCGTTCTGGGACGCGTCCAGGCTCTCGGCGGTGAACTCGAACGTGGTACGGCGGTAGTAGTCGAGCCCGCGCACCAGCTTGGGCGACACCTCGGCGTCGATGCCAAGCGAGTCCAGCCCGGCGAGCACCCGCTCGAAGTGAGTCACCGACGCCACGCCGAGAAAGTCCGACAATTGCGGCGCCCCGGCGATCACGTACCCGTCCTCAGGGCGTTTTGAGTCGAGAACCCTCAGCGGGTTTCGGGCCAGCGTGGCTACGGCGGCGTCCGACAGCGCGTCGGTGTGACGGGCAAGGTAGTCAGCCAGCGCCTCCACGTACCGGGCGCGTTCGGTGGCCTCGCCCAGCGAGTTCACCAGCAGCCGCACGCGTCGAAGCCCCAGGTCGTCAAAGAACCGCCAGGCGAGGGCGATCGACTCGGTGTCCAGATCGGGGTCCTCCGATCCAAGCGCCTCGACGCCCACCTGATCGAACTGCCGGTACCGACCCTTCTGCGGCTTCTCATGACGAAACTGAGGACCGGAATACCAGACCTTCCACGGCAACACCGCCGGGTTGTGCTCGGTGAACGCCCTGCACACCGAAGCGGTCAGTTCGGGGCGCAGTGCCATGCGACGACCGCCCTTGTCGGTGAAGTCGTACATCTCCTTGGTGACCACATCGGTCGCAGCACCCAACCGGGTGAACACGCCGAGGTCCTCAAACATCGGGGTGACCAGGTGGCGGTATCCGGCCAGCGCTGCGTGCTCGGCAAAGCGGTCCACCAGCGCCCGACGCCGCTCCGACTCGGGGCTGAGCAGGTCACGGGTACCGATCGGCGCCTGAAACCGCTGCGGCTTGGCTGATCTTCTGGGCTCATCAGGGTCGGGCACGACCCCGGATCGTAGTTGGCCAGGCCACGAGTCCCGACAACGTCGGAGCCGCCCGATTGCCGGGTCACCCGTTGGGTTGCACCCGCTCCGCGTCATAGACCGTGTCGACGCTGTAGAGGCTGCCCAGCAGCCGGTCGAGGTGGGTCGGGTCCCCCATCTCAAGATCGAAACGCAACACGGTAACACGATCGTCACCGGTGCGGGCATTGAGTGTGCGCACGCCGACCTGTGCCTCGGCGATCACGGCGGCCACATCAACCAGCAGTCGGGGTCGATCCAGGCCACGCACCTCGATGGCCACCTCCCAACTGCCCCGACTCTCCTGCTCCCATTCCACGTCAACCACCCGGTCGGTGTGCGAGGACAGCGACACGGCGTTGGTGCAGTCGGTGCGGTGAACGGCGATGCCTCTGCCGCGGGTGAGGAAGCCCATGATCTCGTCCGGCGGAACGGGCGAGCAGCAGCGGGCAAGGCGCACCAACTCCTCTCGAAAACCCTCGACGTGCACGCCGCTGCCGTCCGCACGCTTCGTGCGCCGACGTTCGCCCAGCACGTCGGTGGCCAGCATCGGGGTACCCTGCCCCGACGAGTGCTGAAGCTGCCGCACGAGACGGCCGGCAACCGTGGCCGCCCGCACCTTCTCCTCCCCGATCGCCTGGGTCAGCGCCTCACCTCCCGAGTAGCCCATCTGGGTGGCCACCTCGTCGATCGTCTCGCCCTCGATCAGCTCGGCGGGAAGGCGCTCGCGTCGTAGCGCCCGCTCAAGTTCATCCTGGCCGCGATCGACGATGTCCTCTCGGTGCTCCCGCCTGAACCACTGCCGAATCTTCGCCTGGGCCGACCGGCTCTTGACGAACTCCAGCCAATCCTCCGACGGCCGGTGGCCATCGTTGGCCGTCACGATCTCAGCGGTGTCGCCGGAGCTGAGGACGTGATCGAGCGGCACCAGCCGCCCATTGACACGGGCACCGATGCATCGATGGCCCACCTCGGTGTGCACGCCGTAGGCAAAGTCCACAGGCGTGGCCCCAACCGGCAACGTCACCAGGCGACCCTTCGGCGTGAAGACGAAGACCTCACCCTGACCCAGATCGGTCTTCAGGTTCAGCATGAACTCGTCCGGGTCGGTCAGGTACTGCTGCCAGTCGACGATTCGGTCCAGCCAGTCGGCCCGTTCGTCGGTACCCGACTCCTCGACCACGCGCTGCTGATCCCGCGGGCCCGACTGTGCGGCGCCCTTGTAGGCCCAGTGGGCCGCCACACCGAACTCCGCCTGGCGATGCATGTCGCTGGTGCGGATCTGCACCTCGACCGTCTTTCCGCCGGGTCCGACCACCGTGGTGTGCAGCGATTGGTACAGGTTGAACTTTGGCATGGCGATGTAGTCCTTGAATCGGCCGGGAATCGGCCGCCACAACGCGTGTATCGCCCCGAGTGCCGCGTAGGTGTTCGCCTCGTCGACGATGATGCGCACGCCCATCAGGTCATGAATCTCGTCGAAACTCCTGCCCCGAATGATCATCTTTTCGTACAGGCTCCAGAGGTGCTTGGGGCGGCCGATGATCTCGCCGGTGATTCCAAGGCCCTCCAGCCGTCCCCTGATCTCCTCGATCACCTGCATCAGGTACAGGTCGCGCTCAGGGGCGCGCTGGGCCACCAGCAGGTCAATCTCCGCAAACACCTGTGGGTGCAGCACGGCGAAGCTCAGGTCCTCCAGTTGTTGGCGGAGCTCGGTCATGCCAAGACGATGCGCCAACGGCGCATAGACCTCCATGGTTTCGTGTGCCTGCTTCTCCTGATGCCTCGTCGACATCCCTGCCACGGTGCGGAGGTTGTGGAGACGATCAGCCAGCTTGATCACGATCACCCGCAGGTCGTTGGCCATCGACAAGATGATCTTGCGGAACGTCTCGGCCTTCTGGTGGTCCTTCGAGTCCACCTCGACGCGCTCCAACTTGGTGCAACCGTCCACCAGAGCGGCCACCACCGGACCAAAGGCCAGGCCGATTTCCGCCAAGGTGACGTCACAGTCCTCCACCGTGTCGTGGAGGAGCGCGGCGCAGATCGTTGCTTCGTCGGCGCCATAGCGGGCAACGATGGTGGCCACGGCCAAGGGATGGGTGATGTACGGCTCCCCGGAGGCACGAAGCTGTCCGTCGTGAGCCACCTTGGCAAAGCCATAGGCACGCTCCACGACGTCGATGTCCGGCTTCCCACGCGCGTCTCGCATCGCCTGCACCAAGGGACGCAACTCATCGGAGCGCGGCTCGGTGTGGCGTCGCCACGGGAGAACTCGCGTCACCGGTACCATCGGCCGACCTCCTGGCAATCCAGCCTACCGAACGCCTACCCGGCGCCCCATGGGGACCGGTCCCGGCGGCACCCGACCTTCGCCGGCCACCGGTGTCAGCGCTTGGTCTTCTTCCGCGGCCGGGGCGGATGCGGTCGCTCGTAGAGTTCGGCCCGATCGATGGTGCCACCCGCCATGACCGGTTCGCCCGCACGGACCGAGCGCTGGTCGGACCGACCGGGCTGAGCCTTGCGGGAGTGCTCCACCCACCGGGTGTCGGTCGGGTCGCCGCCGCGGTCGATGATGCGTTGGCGAATCTTGACGAACTGTGGCTCCCGCTCTTTGAGCACCTCCAGAATCGTGGTGGCGATCACGATCGAGCTGTAGGCGCCGGTCACGAGGCCGATGAGCAGGGCGATCGAGAACTCGGCGAGTGTGGCCTGACCGAAATACAGGGCACCGATCACCAGCATGGCGATCACCGGCATCAGCGCGGTGATCGTGGTGTTCATCGTCCGCATGAACACCTGGTTGAGGCTGCGACGCGACAACTGGGTGAAGGTGTAGTTGCCGGTTTTTGTGTAGCGGGCCTGATTTTCGAGCGATCGGTCGAACACGACCACCGTGTCGTACAACGAATACCCGAGGATGGTGAGCACCGCAATCACCGTGGGCGGCGTGACCTCAAACTGGAACAGGGCGTACAGCCCCACCGTCAGGATCAGGTCGTGGATCAACGGGATGATCGCGCTGATGGCCATGCGCCACTCGAGGCTGGCCGAAATGTAGATCCCCACCAGAATGAGGAAGATGATGAAGGCCTTCACCGCCTGGCGGGTCACCGTCTTGCCCCAGGTGGGGCCCACGAAGTTGGTCTCCACCTGGGTGACCTTCACCTTGGCGGCCTCTGCCAGGTCCTTCGTGATCTTTGCCGATTCCTTCTGGTCGGTCACGCCGCTCTGAACACGTACGAGGCGAACATTGTTGGCGTCGGTGGCGATCTGGATCTTGGAACCCGACGCTGCACCGTTCTTGGCCAGCACCTCCGTGGCCTGGCCCTGGGTGAGGGTCTTGGACGGCACCTCCCACACGGTGCCGCCAACAAAGTCCACCGAGAGGTTGAGACCCTGGGTGATGATCGCACCGAGCGACACGATGATCAGCACGGCCGAGAGGACCAGCAGACGTCGGTTGATGCGCGGGAAGTTGAAGTCGATCTGTCCCCGATAAATGCGTCCGTACAAACTCATCGCTTCCCCCCGACGGTGGTCGCCAGGTCGGCGGATGGTTCAACCTCGGGGACGTACGGCAGGCCGGGCCCCCGCTGATCGGCCAACTCGGCCGGGGTGTACAACACCGGAATGCCGAAGAGCGATCGCTTCCCACCCAGCTTGGAGCGGGTCAGGAAGGCGACGGCGGGGCGCATGAAGAAGTAGCTGGCCACCAGGTCCAGCAGCACCGAGAGGCCCAGGTAGAACGCAAAGCCCCGAACGCTGCCGGCGGTCAGGAAGTAGAGCACGGCGGCGCCGATCAGGCTGGAGACATCCGCCTTGACGATGGTACTGAAGGCGGCGGGGAAGCTCTTCTCCCCTGACGACCTGAGGCTCTTGCCACTGAGGACGTCCTCCTTCAAGTGCTCGTAAAACACCACGTTGGAGTCGAGCGACACACCGATGGACACGACGATGCCCACGAGCCCGGCGAGCGTCAGCGTGGCGCCGAGCAGCGAGATGATGATCCACAACAGCGAACCCGACAGGGCCAGGCTGATAAACGCCACGATCCCCAGCAGGCGGTAGTAGGCGATGAAGTACAGCGCCACGATGCCCAGTCCCACCAGCCCGGCGATGATCACTGCACGAAGCGCGCCCTGACCGAGGGTGGCGGTGACGGTTTGGGTGGTGCTGGGACGCAGCTCCAACGGCAGGGCGCCGTAGCGAAGGGCCGTCGCCACGTCCTTGGCCTCCTGCTCGGCGAAGCTGCCCGAGATGCTGATCTGGTCCTTGTTGAACTCGGCCTCGTTGATCGACGGTGCGGTCAGCACCTTGCCGTCCAGCACGATGGCGAGTTGCCCCCGTGCGGCGCCGGTCGACGAGTCCTGAGAGTTGGGCGGGCACAGCGGATCGCCGTTGTAACACAGGGTGGCGGCCTTGTTGAACAGGTCGATGCCGTTCTTGCCGCCCTTAAACGATGGACCGACCTGCCATTGGCCCTGCTGGTCAAGCCCGGCGCTGGCTCCCGACAACGCACTGCCGGTGAGCAGTTGCGGGCCCAACTCGTACTGCTGCTCGCCGTCCTTGTCGGGCAGCGTGACTTTTTCCTTGGCCTTGCCGCCGAGCGCATCGGGATCGGTGAACTGGGTGGTGTCGGCCTTCTCGAGCTGATAGAGCTCGGCAAACCGCGGGTCGTAGACGTTGACGCCCGCCTTGTTGAGGGGCTTCGGTGTCGTGGTGGTGGGACCTGCCGCCGGCGAGGTGGTGGTGGGCGTCTCCTGGACCGGCACGAATGGCGAGCGGTGGGCTCCACCGAAGCCCTGAGCCGGTGCGCCGGTGGTTGGGGCCGGTGTGACGGGGGCGTTGGTGTTCGCCTCCGGATCGACGAGAACGCTCGGATCGACGGTGGCGCTCGGATCGCCGGTGGCGCTCGGATCGCCGGTGGCGGTCGGATCGGTCGGCGCCAGGGCCGCCTGCGCCGCATCCTCCTCCTTGGCGATGTCCTCCGCGGTCGTGCCCTCGGGAATGTTCAGCTCCTTGCGGAGCGTCGCCTCACGTTTGGGGTCGGGAGCCACCATGGGCGAGGAGGACAGCACCGGACGGAACTCCAGTTTCGCCGTGCGGCCCACCAGCTCGAGCGCCCGCTCCTGGTCGTCGATGCCGGGCAACTGGACGAGGATGCTGTTGCCCTGAGAGCTGATCTCGGGCTCGGAGACACCCAGGGCGTCGATGCGGTTGCGAATAATCGCGATGGCCTGCTCGACCTGCTCGTCCTTGACGTTCTCGGCGGGCTTGCCATCCACAAACGGCTCGAGCACCACCGAAATGCCGCCCTGAAGATCGAGACCAAGCACCGGCTTGGTGTCGGTCACGATCACTGCGATCAGCGCCGCCATGGTGAACACCACCATGATCACCATCTGGATCAGCGAGGAACGCTTCATCGCTTGGGGCGCTGCTTGCCCGTGCCGCCCTTGTTCTTGCCGTTCGGTGTGCCGTCGCCCGCAGCCTTGTTGGTGCGCTTACCCGGGGCCGGGGCCGAAGGCAGGTCGTCCCCCGGCTCGGACGGCGAGGCCTTCGGGCCGCCGCCGAACAGTCCGGCCAGCATTCCGCCACCCTTTGCGGGTTCTGGCGGGGCGTCCTGGGAGCGCATGATGGCGGCGCGGGCCACCTGAATGACCACGTCGCGGTCCACCTCCAGGTGCACCGATTCGGCGTCCATGTGATTGATCGTGCCGTAGATGCCGGCCGACGTGACCACCTTGTCCCCCACCTCGACGCTGCTGGTGTAGGACGCCTGATCCTTCTGCTTCTTTTGCTGGGGCCTGATGAGCACCATGTACATGACGCCCATCATGGCGACCAACAAGATGATCGACGTGGCGCCGCTGCCACCGTTTGCTTTGTCTGCTGCGAAGATCAAGAGGGTTTCCACGAAGGGTCGATCTTATGGGCGAATCGGGCGCGGTCCCAACCACCGGTCCTCCTCAGGCCCAGAAGTTGGCCACCTCGGCCCGAAGTGCCCCGAACTCACCACGGCTGATCGACGTCCGCATGCGGTCGACAAAGCCGAGCATCCAGGCCAGGTTGTGCAACACGCACAACGTTCGGCCCGCCGGTTCACCCACCACCAGCAGGTGCCGGAGGTAGCCCGCCGAATAGGTACCACACACCTTGCAGGGGCACTCGGGATCGACGGGATCGTCCCGGCGGGCAAACTCGGCCCGCTTGGCGTTCACCCGTCCCCGGCCCGTGAGCAACGTGCCGTGCCGCCCAAGTCGGGTGGGCAGCACGCAATCGAACATATCGACCCCGCGGGCCACGGCCTCCACCATCGAGAGCGGGTCGCCCACGCCCATCAGGTAGCGCGGCTGGTCGGCGGGCAGCTCTGCGATGGCGGCCTCCAGGCCGTGCATCATCACGCCGCGCTCCTCGCCAACCGAGAGGCCCCCGATGGCGTAGCCGTCGAAGTCCAGTGCCACGGTCCGCTGGGCCGACTCGCGTCGCAGGTCGGCGTCCACCCCGCCCTGCACGATGCCGAACAGCGCCTGGTCCTCGCGCCGGGAGTGGGCGGACCGTGCCCGAGCGGCCCACTCGGCCGTGCGCCGCACCGCCCGGGCCAGGTCACCGCGCTCGGCGGGAAGGGGCAGACACACATCCAGCACCATCTGGATGTCGGCGCCAAGCAGCTCCTGGGTGGAGACGATGCTCTCAGGCGTGCAGTGAACGGCGGACCCGTCGTACACGCTCTTGAACCTCACCCCCTCGTCGGTCACCTTCGGCGACAGCGAGAACACCTGAAATCCACCGGAGTCGGTCAGCAGGTGGCCGTCCCACCCCGCGAAGCGACCCAACCCACCAAGCTCGGCCACGACATCGGCGCCGGGTCGCAGCATCAGGTGATAGGTGTTGCCCAGCATGAACTCCGCCCCCAGGTCGGCGAGCTGAGCGGTGGTGGCCGCCCGGATCGTGCCCCTGGTGCCCACCGGCATGAACACCGGAGTCTGGAACCCACCCTTCGCAGTGGCGACGCGCCCGGTTCGGGCCGCGCCGTCGGTGGCTGCGATGTCGAGCTGCAACCTCATCGATCGCCTCCAACCGTCGGTCCTCGATCCGGCAGCCGTCGATCCAGGAGCTGTGCGTCGCCGAAGGAGAGGAAGCGGTAGCCACGCTCCATGGCCGCTTCGTACAGCCCACGCCACCTGGGCCCGATGAACGCATCGATCAGCACCAACAGGCTGGACCTGGGCAGGTGAAAGTTGGTCATCAGCCGGTCGACCACCAGAAACTCGGCGCCCCGATGCAGGAACAACTCGGTCGTGCCGGACAACTCACCGCTGCGGGCGGCCGACTCCAGTGCACGCAGCGTGGTGGTGCCCACCGCCAGAACCGAACCGTGTCCGGTCGACTCGGCGGCCGCCCTGATGGTGTCCCAGGCCTCGGGCGTGATGCGATAGCGCTCGGCGTGCATCACGTGGTCCTCCACCCGATCGGCGGTCATGGGGCGGAACGTTCCCAGGCCCACCTCCAACTCCACCTCGACCACCTCGGCGCCCGCCCGGCGGACCGCCGACAGCACCTCGGTGGTGAGATGCAGCCCGGCAGTCGGTGCGGCCGCAGAGCCGGGCCGGTCGGCGAACACGGTCTGGTAACGGCTCGGATCGCGTTCGCGATCGTCCAGGTACGGCGGCAACGGCATGACCCCGAAACGCTCCAGCGCACGGTCCAGTTCGGCGCCGCCGCCCAGGGGGCCGTCGTCGCTCAGCAGCGTGACCTCGCGCCGCCCCGCGCCGCGGTCCTCGCCCACCAGGATGGAGAATTCGTCGGGCGATCGGGAGGCCGAGGCGGGCATCAGGAGTTCCCCGGGCGCCACCTTCCTCGACGGACGCACCAGCGCCTCCCACCTGGTCGAGCCGTCGATCGGCGTCAACAGCAACACCTCGGTTGCCCCACCGGTCGATCGCCGCATGCTCAAACGCGCCGGGCGAACCCGCGTGGTGTTGATCACCACCACGTCCCCGGGACCGACGACGTCGGCCAAACGCGACACCGTCGAATCCTCCGGAGGAATCCCTGCTCCAGCATCGATCATCAGCCGTGCGGCGTCACGGGGCTCGACCGGAACCTGCGCGATGCGGTCGTCCGGCAGCGGGTAATCGAAGTCTCCCAGCTGCACGGCTCACTCCCTTTGGTCGGGCCCATCGGGCTCGGCGTACCGCTGGGAGACTACGCTGGAGCGGTCAGCGACCCGATCACCCGATGCAATCACGGGCCCGGTTTGCACCTCCTGACCACGGGTCGCCGCGATGGCGCCTCGCTTCCCGCCCACGGCCACACCCTTGAGGTTCACTCCCCACATGGACGACTCCCGCCCCACGCTCGCACCACACGAGGCCGACCTGATCGGTACCGATCCCGGTGAGGTCGTGGTCATCGGCGCAGGCCCCGCCGGCCTCACCGCCGCCTACCAGCTGCACAAGTACGGCATTGCCTCCACCATCCTCGAGGGCTCCGACACCGTCGGTGGCATCTCCCGCACCGAGGTGCGCGACGGGTGGCGCTTCGATATTGGCGGGCACCGCTTCTTCACCAAGGTGCCCGAGGTCGAGGCGCTGTGGCACGAGATCCTGCCCGATGAGGATTTCATGATGCGGCCCCGGAAGAGCCGCATCTTCTACAACGGCAAGTTCTACGACTACCCGCTGCGCGCCACCAATGCGCTCCGCAACCTGGGCATCATCGAGGCGATCCGGTGCGTGCTCAGCTACGTGTGGGTCCGCATTCGGCCGCCAAAGGACCAATCCAACTTCGAGGGCTGGGTGGCCGCACGCTTCGGCTGGCGTCTGTATCGCACCTTCTTCAAGGCCTACACCGAGAAGGTCTGGGGCGTGCCGGCCGACCAGATCGAGGCCGACTGGGCCGCCCAGCGCATCAAAAACCTGTCGCTGTTCAGCGCCGTGGTCAACGCGCTGCTGCCCAACCGAAATCAGAAGGACATCGCCTCGCTGATCGAGGAGTTCCAGTACCCCAAGTACGGGCCGGGCATGATGTGGGAGGTCTGCCGCGACAAGGTGGTGGCCGAGGGCTCCACCATGACCTACGGCGCGGAGGTCACCGGGGTGCGCCATGTCGATGGCCGGGCGACCCACGTGATCGCCACGCACGCCGACGGCACCACCGAGGAGCACGAGGCCGACCACGTCGTCTCCTCGATGCCCATCTCGGCGCTGCTCGCCGGCATGGACCCGCCGGTGCCGGACCACGTGATGGCGGCGGCCACGGGCCTGAGCTACCGCGACTTCATCACGGTTGCCCTGGTGGTACCCGAGTCGAAGGTCGACTGGAACGACAACTGGATCTACATCCACGACCCCGCCGTCAAGACGATGCGCATCCAGAACTTCGGTTCGTGGTCGCCGCACCTCGTGAAGGACGGCCGCAACGTGCTCGGCCTCGAGTACACCGTCTTCGAGACCGACGCGGCATGGACCGCCCCGGACGAGGAGCTGATCGAGCAGGGCAGGCGCGAGCTGGTTCACCTGGGGCTGATCGAGCCGGGCGACGTGGAGGGTGGCTACGTCGTTCGTCAGAAGAAGGCATATCCAACCTACGACGAGACCTACAAGGCCAACGTCGACGTGCTCCGGGGCTGGCTTGCTGAGCACACCAGCAACGTGCACCCCATCGGGCGCAACGGCATGTTCCGCTACAACAACCAGGACCACTCGATGTATACGGCCATGCTGACGGCCGAGAACATCGCCACCGGCTCCACCCATGACGTGTGGACGGTGAACGTGGAGGAGGAGTACCACGAGGAGGGCCCGGCCGACGGCAACGGCTCCTCCGGTAACACCGGGCGCGATGCGCCGATCATTCCCTCCTCGGCACCGCGCCTTGATGCCTGATGAGGGGTTTCTAGAGCAACCGGGTCCTGCCGTCTGCGACCCTGACGAGACGGCTTCGAAACCGACCCAAGCCGGGCGATCGGGCCGGGTGTGGACCGGGCTTCCGCTTCTTCTCGTCGGGGTGTCGCTGCTCCCGCTGGTGAGGGATCCCTTCTACAGCGATGCCGAGCATCTCCCGTACCAGGATCTGGCCCGATCGCCCAACCTCCTGCTCGACCCTGCGCGCACCGCCATCGCAGACATCGGGCCCTACATCGAGAACCAAGGGACGTTCCGTCCCCTCGGGCGTGCCTTTCGCGCCTACGCCACGTCGTGGACCGTACGGATCGCCGAGTTCTCCGGTCTGACGCCCCATGTGGTGTGGGGTCTCCTGCGGTGCCTGTTCGGAATGGCCGCCGCCTACGGGGCCCTGCTGCTGGCCAGATCGTTTGTCGAGGTGGGTTCCTACGATGCGCCGAACAACGACGAGCCGGCCGGCGATCGGCTGATCCTGCCGATCTGTGTTGCCTTCTCGTTCGGCATGATCGCCGCCGGCCTCACCGGTGCACCGATCTTCTTCCCCTCGAGCTACCTGGTGGTGGTGCTGATCATCGGGGCCTCCCTTCGCTGGATTGCCCGCCCGGAGCTGTGGCTGTCGGCCCCCACCCTGTCCCCACGTCACGCTGCCCGCGCGGTCGTTTCGGCGGCCATCGGCGCAGCGCTTGCGGCCTGGGGAGAGGTCAGCGCCATCGCCGTGCCGATGGTGCTGTTTTGGGCGGTCATGATGCTGTGGGTGCACCGTCGCGATGCCCTGCGCGTGCTCACGTCACTCGGGTCGATCTGCTGCGGGATCCTGGTCGCATCGTTTCTGCTGGTCACCGTCGTCGGCCGGATGGCCATCGGACGGGCGTGCGCCGCCGGGGGTTGCTACCGCTATTCGGAGTTTGGAATCACCTCCGACACGCCGTCCACCCTCGTCACCAGACTCTGGAGCAGCGTCCCACCGGTCAGGTATCTGTGGGCGATCAGCAACGTGCGGGCCTACCTCTCGGTAGTGGTGCTTGTTGTGGCGGTCGTCATCGCCACCGCCGTGACCATCCTGGTGACCCGCCGTCAGCCCGGCCCACCCGCATCGGCGGCAGGCACCGACGAGGACGGGCGGTCGTCGTTGCGCCTGACGCCGGCGACGCGCCCCAACGTGATCCCGCTGGTGTTGGCGGGGGCGGTTCTGGTGGTGCTGTCAGAGTTGGTGCCTGCGCTGAGCGTCGGTTTTCAGCAGGCGACCGGGCGCGTCGGCATGGGTCAGGCCTGGCGCAATTCGGCCTTGAGCGCCGCAGGTTGGGCCATGGTGATGACCGCGATCTGGCTGCTCGTCGCCCCGAGGGTGTCGCGCACGGTCAGGCGCGTCATGCTGGTCGGCATTGCGGCCATGTGGGCGCTGGTACCGGTCACCAATGCCGCATTCGCCGCTTGGAGTGCCTCCAGCACCTCCGGTCGGGTGAACGCCGCGATCGGCAGGGCGTTCGTCAGCAGCGGCGGCGCTCAAGACGCCAACTGTGGCCTCATCCGTGAGTGGGCCCGGCTTCCACCCAGCGCCGGCGGTTCGGCCGACCCGGACGACCGCTTCACGTTCATGTCGACCCGGCTCAACGGCGCTCGACAATCGTTGGGACTCCCCGACTTCTGCCCGGCCGCGGGTGATGCCGGCCTGGGTACGTCCGACGCGGGCCCCGCTGCGCCCTCCAGCCCCGGGTAGCTCACTACGGCGCCCCCGTTCAGCCTGAGTCGGTGTTCCATTCCTGCCTCCGAAAGAGCGACGCCGGGCCCGGCGCCTCTTCCGGTGGGGTGAGGCCCAAATGGGTCCAGGCTGCGGGCGTGGCGACCCGTCCTCGCGGGGTGCGCATGAGCAGTCCCTGCTGAATCAGGAACGGCTCGTGCACGTCCTCGACGGTCTCGGTGGGCTCGGCCACGGCGATCGCCAGCGTGGACAGGCCGACCGGACCCCCGGCGAAGCGACGGACGATCGAATCGAGGATCGCACGGTCCACCTTGTCCAAACCGAGGCCATCGATGCCGAACACCGCAAGCCCCCGCTGAGCAACGTCGGCATCGATGTTGCCGTCAGCCTCCACGTCGGCATAGTCCTGCACTCGTCTCAACAACCGGTTGGCAATGCGCGGCGTGCCCCGCGAGCGCCGTGCGATCTCCCGGGCACCATCGGTGCTCAGCGGAGCATCGATGATGGTGGCCGTGCGCTCCACGATCGATTGGAGGTCGGCGGGCTCGTAATAGTCGAGGCGGGCCACCAGCCCGAAGCGATCACGCAGCGGGCCGGTGATCAGCCCGGTACGGGTGGTGGCGCCCACCAGCGTGAACTCTGGCAGGTCAAGACGAATCGACCTGGCGGCGGGGCCCTTACCCAACACGATGTCGAGCTGGAAGTCTTCGATCGCCGGGTACAGCACCTCCTCCACCGCCCTCGGCAGGCGGTGGATCTCGTCGATGAACAACACGTCGCCCGAGCCGATCTTGGTCAGGATGGCCGCCAGGTCGCCCGCGCGTTCCAGCGCAGGGCCACTGGTGACCTGCATGGTGGAGCCCACCTCGGTGGCCACGATGCCGGCCAAGGTGGTCTTGCCCAGGCCCGGAGGCCCGGCAAAAAGCAGATGGTCGGATGCCGCGCCGCGCCGCCGGGCCGCCTCCAGAATGATCCGCAGGCGTTCCTTCAGCTCACGCTGTCCGACGAACTCCTCCAACGTGCGCGGCCGCAGGCCCGGCTCGGTGGGCTGCTCCTCGGGTGTCGGGTTGAGCGCGTCCACCGGTGGGTCCTGCGCGCCCAGGTGCGGATCGAGCAATTCGTCCCGGGCCACGGTCAGCCCCCCGCCAGGAACCCAAGCGCAGCACGCAAAAGGTCGCCGGAGTTGTCGCCCTCGGGCAGGGCGGCGATGGCCTGGTTGGCCTCGTCGGCCGAGTACCCCAACTCCGCGAGGGCGGAGCGAACGTCGGCCCGCGCCGAGGACACCGAATCCGCATCGGAGACGTCGGGGCCGGATCCATCAACCATGGGCGACGAGTCGAAACTGCCGACGTCCAGCCGGCTCTTCAGCTCCACCAGCAGTCGTGCCGCCGTCTTCTTTCCCACCCCGGGCACCAGACACAGCGCAGCCACATCGTCGGCCGCCACGGCGCGCGCCAACGCGATGGGTGAGTGAACGCCGAGGATCGACATGGCCAACGCCGGCCCCACCCCATGCGCGCCGATCAGCGCCTCGAACAACTGCCGTTCGTCCTCGGTGGCGAACGCGTACAGGGTCTGGGCGTCTTCGCGGATGTGGTGGTGGATCCAGCAGAACAGCTCGGCTCCCTCCTCCCCCGCTGCGCCCGTTAAACCCGGTGAGGCCGCGCAGCGGTACCCGACCCCGGCGACCTCGATGGTGAACTCGGCTCCACGCCGGGCCAGCAATGTGCCGCGCAACGAACCGATCATCGGGCGGCTCCGACGGTGGTGCCGCTGATCGCGATGTGGCAGAGCGCGATGGCGGCCGCGTCGGCCGCGTCGGCGGGATGAGGCGGTCGGCTGAGGCCCAGCAGCCATTGCACCATGGTGGCCACCTCGTTTTTATCGGCGGCGCCGTGTCCGGCAACCGCCCCCTTCACCTGATTTGGCGAATACTCGACGACCTCGCAGCCACGGCCTGCCGCCTCGGCCAGTACCAGCCCGCTGGCCTGCCCGACAGAGATGGCGGTGCGCACATTGACCTGAAAGAGCACCCGTTCCACCGCAACGGCCTGGGGCTGAAGCTCGTCGAATAGCGACCGAAGGTCGCTCGCCAGTTCTGCCAACCGCTGCGGCACCGGTGCGTCCGGCGGTGTGGTCAGCACGCCGATGGCCATGGTGGTGTGGGCCCGACCATCGGTGTCCAAACAGCAGTACCCGCATCGGGACAACCCCGGATCAATCCCAAGAACGAACACGCGTACGAGCCTACCACCCGTTGGACAGGTCCAGCGGGACCGTCACCACCGGGGCGGTGCGCACCCGGTGCGGGTTCCGGGGTTGGCCGTGGGAGGACGCCGGGGCGGTGGTGCGGCCCGCACCGGGTCAGGTCGACTTGGCCGTACAGGGCTCGCCGCCGCAGGGATCGATGATGGTGCCCGTCTCGAAGAACGCCTGCTTCTGCTGCACAAAACCGATGGCCCGGCGTGGGTCTTCATGCGGGTCGGCGCAGGCGGGCTTGGCATCGCGCTCGTCCTCGCCCAATGCGCCACACTCGGCGGTCCACTCCTCGCTCAGCGTTGGGTTGATGTTGCCCAGCGGCGGGGCAAGCGCACCCGAGTCCCAGTAGAACAGCGCCGACCCCGTGGCCGGATATGCGTCGATGGGGTCGAGGGCCCACAACGGCTTGCTTCGGGGATCCCGGCCCTCGGCCAACGCCGGTTGGTGGTAGGGGATCTTCAGCGTTCGAGCCATGTTCTCGACCGTCACGGGTGCCACCTGATGGTCGCCGAACGCCACCTCGAAAATCACCTGATGTTTGGGGGTCTTCGGGTAGGGGTCATCGGTGAGGTGCTGCACGTAGCCGCCCGCCTCGCCGCGATCCCACAGCATCTGCAACAGGCCGAACACCAGTTGCCGGTCGGCTGCATCGGGGTAGGCCGGGTCCATGATCTGCGCGTAGGTGTTCCAGTCGGTGGACCGCTGCAGCAGCGTTGAATAGTTCATGCCCGGCACGCCCAGCGTCGCCCGCGTCCAATCGGTCGCCACCGCGGTGGCGGCACCGCCCATGATGCCGCCCTGGCTGTTGCCGTCGAAGTACACCTCGTCGGTGAAATAGCTGACGCCTCCGCCGCCATCGTGAAACTGCGCCAGTTGCGGGAACGACCTGGGATCGATCAGCGCGCGCGCCAACACCAACTGGGCCAGGATCCCCTGTTGCATGCGGTCGGCCATGGCCGGAAACTTCGACACATCACCCAGTGCCTTGGTGGCAAAGGCAATGTCGCCGGCGCTCATGCCAAGCCAGTCGGTGGCGCAGTACATCTGGTTGCCGGAGGCTGCGTTGCGCCCGAGGTCGTCGCCCGCCACCTCGTCCCGGCTGCCCAGGAGCCCGTGCCCATACACCACCGCTCGGGCCTTTCCACCGAACTTCTTGCCCAACTGGGCGTTGGTGAGCATGCAGGTGAATCCGGCCGAGTAATCCTTGCCCGTTGCCTTTGGCGTCGACTTCGACTTGTCATAGGTCATCGAGGAGCCCGGCCCGCCCTTGCCCTCCAGGAACAGCGGCAACGTGAACGTGCCGGTCACCTTTCGCCCGATCCCCTCCGGCAGCTTCTTTGGATTTTCCTCGGTGCCGGTCACCTTGACCCGAACCGGGTCCGATTTCAGGTGGTTGAGGGTGGCGTCACGCATGGCCAACAACCGCCCGGACAGGTTGGCGGTACTGGCCACGGTGAAGTCCCAGGCCACGATGAGGGAACCGGTGTCAACGCCCCGGTCCGAGAGGTCGGACAGCACGGGATTGAGCTGGTCGGCCCGAGCCTCCAGGGTGGTTCGAGTGGCCGACGACACGTCGCTCGTTGAAAGATCCAGACCATCACGAATGGCTCGAAAAGCCGCCGACGGCGGAATGGCCCGCCCTCGTTCGTCGAGGATCTCACGGTAGGCCACCGCGAAGTGGTGACCTTCGGGCAGCGACACGGCAGGTCGCATGATGGTTAGCCGTTCGGCCGGATCGTCAGCGCGCTGGTCCACCTCCACCCAGTGGGGCATCTGGTTGCCGGTCGTCAGGTCGATGAGCAGGCTCGGGCTGTCCGACGCCATCGAAAGGTCCAGTGTTCCCTCGGTGGCAACCCCGCTTCGCTCCAACCCCACATTGGGGAAATAGGTCAGGATTGGCGTGTTGGGGCTGAAGCCGTCGTTGCGGTTCCACTCGGTGGGGTCGATGCGGGTTCCGTCGGCGTTCGAAGGCATCCCGGCGTCCGGCAGCGCCACCCGGCGCCCCGTTGCCTTGGCGGACGAGGTGGAACTGGTGCCTGCATCATCGGAGG
Organism: Candidatus Microthrix parvicella Bio17-1; assembly: GCF_000299415.1. Taxonomy (NCBI): domain Bacteria; kingdom Bacillati; phylum Actinomycetota; class Acidimicrobiia; order Acidimicrobiales; family Microthrixaceae; genus Candidatus Neomicrothrix; species Candidatus Neomicrothrix parvicella. Next base: position 165,883 of record NZ_AMPG01000004.1, on the reverse strand, counting down.
TGGTGTACGCGTCGGAGGGAAAGGGCAGGAGGCAATTCGTCGTGTCCAACGGATCACATCCGGCGCCCTCATCGTCCACCCGCGACAACGTCTGCAACTCGCTCGTGGACAGCCGGGGGGCGACGGTGGTCGATGCGTCGTCACCGCGCGAGCCTGCTTCGGCGGCACGGTCCGAACCGGCACACGAGGCCCCGACCAGTACAAGTGCCAACACGGCGGTCCACACCACCAGCAGGTGGCTGCGGCCTGCAGCGATGTTGTTTTGACGCCATGCCACGGTCGTTCCCCGTTCCCAACTCCACCTGTCCGTGCTCACCGTATCGGCGGGGCGCCGTCGCCCCATGGACCCTCCCCTTCGCACCCCGGGCCTTCCGGATAGATTGCTGCTCTTCGGTGTATCCATCTACCTTTCTGGAGCAGAACATGAGCGATACAGCGCCCGCAGGGCCGACTACGACCACCTCCGGCATCGAGGCCGACTCGGGAGTTGCCGCCGATGGAGGATCCAACGATGGCGAGGGCGGTGCTGTCGCCGGCCTTGAGGCCACGTCGACCACCATCGCGGTGAGGGCCGAGTCGGCCCTGCACACCGACAAGGGCACCACCACCATCGCCGAGGGCGTCGTTGCCAAGATCGTTGGCATCGCCACCCGCGAGGTGGCGGGCATTCACTCGATGGGTTCGGGGGCCGGACGGGCGATGGGCTCGGTCAAGGACCTCCTGCCCGGCGGCTCCTCCAGCGTCACCGAAGGCGTGTCCGTCGAGGTTGGGAGCACCCAGGCCGCAGCCGACCTCAGCATCGTCACCGAGTACGGCATGGCGATTCAAGACGTGGCCCAGGCCGTGCGGGACAACGTCATCCGCCGGGTGCAGCAGATGACCGGCCTGGAGATGGTGGAGGTCAACATTGCGGTCACCGACGTGAACGTGCCGACGAAATCGGCCGGAACCCCCTCGGTTCCCGGTGCGTCGTCGGGCCGCCAACAGCGGGTGCAGTAGCCCGCGTGGGGCCAGAGACCGCCGGTCCGGGCATCGGTTTGGGGGCCGAACGCTTGCTGGGGGTCAACCCCGACGCCTCCGCCGAGGAGGTCGATGCGGCATGGCGGTCGTTCGCCAAACGACATCACCCCGACCGCGGCGGCGACCCGGAGGTCTTTCGTCGCGGGATGGCCGCCCGGGAGCAACTCCGGCGCGACGCAACGTCACGGGTCAGGACGCGGGGGGTGCCGTCGCGCCGCCGGATCATGCGTCGTCGCGTCAGAAGCCTGTTCGCCCGTATCATTCCGTCGCTTCAGCCGCCGCCCTCAAGGGTCGACTAGGACCATGGCGGACGTCGTGCGTTTGCAGCTGCCGGGTCGGGTTCCCGGCCACCTCGACGTGTCCTTCGATGCGGTCGCAAAGCTGGCGGCCGAGCTGGCCCGTGGCGTCGACGGTGTCGCCGCGGACGAGCGGTCCCGGCGGCGTTGGCAGCTGGGTCGAGGCAACGTCCACCCGACGCGCGCCACGGTGACCCGCGCCCGCGACGAGGCCAGGATCGAACTGACCGTCGATGCGTGGTGGGGTACCCCGTTGGCCGACCTGGTCGTTCGGGTGCGCCGCGAGGTCAGCGAGGGGCTGAACGCTTCGCTGGGCACGACTTGGGATCCGGAGACCATCGTGGTGCAACTGGGATCGCTGCCCGTGCGGACGGATCCGCTGGAGGGGACCCCATGACCGGCAACCGCCGACGCACGCTTGCACAGGCTGCGGCGGCACTGTTGGGTCTCCTGATGCTCATGGCGGGAACGGTGGCGGTGATCGAGGCCTCGGCCCACCTCCTCGAGCTGGATCCCGTGTTACTGCCATGGCGCCGCACCTCCGCTCGGCTGGCCGACCTACGCGTCGGCGACGGGTGGGTGAGAGCTGCCGGCGTCGGGTTCGTCGCCGTGGGGCTGCTGCTGGGCGTCCTGGGCACAGCGCCCAGGCACAGGCGGACGCTTGCGGTCGGTGGCAACGACCGCCCCACCTGGGCCCGGGTCGACATCGTGGACGTTCAGCGCGCGGTGATCGCTGCTGCGGAGTCCGTGCCCGCGGTGGCCTCAGCCCGTGCCCGCTGGACCAGAGGAGGCCGTCTGCGGGTCACGCTGCGATGTCGCGTTGACCCGACCGACGACACGATCGAGGTGGTCCGCCAGCAGCTGGGCGCCGCCCTCGACCGGTTGGGCGTTGAGCCGCCGCGCGGCATGACGGTGGTGCGGTCCAGGAGGGCCCCATGATCAGGTGGGACCGGTGGTGGCTGAACGTGTTTGCCGCCGCATTCATGGCGACGGGCGCGCTGTTGGTTGGCGCACGGCTGGTTGTTCCCGCGTCGAGGACGGTGGTGGGCCGGCCATTGGCCGGATGGGTCGGCCGGCCCTGGTTTCCCTGGGCGGTCGCCGCGACGGGCGTGATCGTGGTGGTCTGCGGCGCGGCCTGGTTGGTTCGCCGCCTCCGGGGAACCCGCCACCTGATCACGGTACTGGGTGTGCCGGAGGGCCCAGCAGACGCGCCGGTCACCGTCACGTCGCGTTCGATTGGACGGGCGCTCGAAAGCGACGTCCAGACGCTCAGGTGGGTGCGGTCGGCCGCGGCAACCGTGGTGGCGGCCAACCCTCCCACCATCGAACTCCGCCTCTCCGTCTCAACCGCCTGCAGGATGGATGCGCTGCTCGACGAAATCGACGACGGGCCCCGGGCCCGGCTTCGTCAGGCGTTGCAACGCCCTGACGCCCAGCTGCAGGTCACCTTCCGCCTCGTCGACGACAACCCAACGGTCGACGGCGGCACCATCACGCCCATGACCGACCGGCAATCGCTCAACCAGGCCGGACCGGGCCCCAGCGAAGCTGCGGGTCACTCGGCGGCGAGCGCCTCGGCCACGTCGTCGGGTACGTCCACGTTGGCGTAGGTGTCGGCCACGTCGTCGTGGTCCTCGAGCGCCTCGATGAGTGCCAGGACGCCACGAGCCTCGCCCACCGTGCCCAATTCGACGGTGTTCACCGGAATCATCGTCAGCTCGGCCGAACTCGCCGTGACGCCGGCCTCCTCCAGGGCATCTCGCACCGCCATCAACTCGTGAGGATCGGTGGTCACCACCCAGGCTCCATCGCCCGCAACGACGTCGTCGGCCCCGGCCTCGATCGCGGTCATCATCAGGTCGTCCTCCTCGATGTCGGAGGAAACCTGAATCCACCCCCTGCGTTCGAACTGCCAGGCCACTGCGCCGGGCTCGGCCAACGAGCCGCCGGCCTTGGAGAAGATCGAACGAATCTCGGCGCCGGTCCGGTTGCGGTTGTCGGTCGAGCCGTCAACAAAGATGGCCACGCCGTGGGGACCGTATCCCTCGTAGGTGACCTCCTCGTAGGTGACGCCGTCCAGTTCGCCGGTGCCCCGCTTGATCGCCCGCTCGATCGTGTCGACGGGCACCGAGGCGCTGCGAGCCTTCTGGTACATGCTGCGCAGCGTGGGGTTGGCGTCCAGATCGCCGCCGCCCGAGCGGGCGGCGATTTCGAGCTGGCGAATGAGCTTGGCGAAGAGCTTGCCGCGCTTCGCATCCGCAGCGCCCTTCTTGTGCTTGATGGTCGCCCATTTGGAGTGACCCGACATAGGAGGTATCCCATCGTTCAGAGGTGGTCAGGCGAGCTTACGTGCCTCGGGGTTCGTCGACTCCAGCCACGCCCGATGAAGGCGAAGATCGTCGGTCAACTCCGGGTGAAACGTGGTGGCCCACACGCCCCCGGCGGCCACGGCAACCGGCTCGCCCCCGTAGCGCGCCACCACCTCGATGCCGGGGCCCACACGTTCGATTCGGGGTGCCCTGATAAAGACCGCGCGGCTCGATCCGCCCAGCGGGGGGTCCAACTCGAGGCTGAGGTCCGCCTCGAAACTGGCCAACTGGCGGCCAAACCCGTTGCGGCGCACCGTCATGTCCAAGACGTCAAGTCCGGGCCGATCGTCGCGTCCATCGCGCACGTCCGAGGCCAACAGGATGGCGCCCGCGCACGTGCCCAGCACGGCCATGCCGCCGGACAGTCGCTCGACCAGCGGGTGACGCAGTCCGCTGCGATCGAGCAGCAACGAGATGGTCGTCGACTCTCCGCCCGGAATCACCAAGGCCTCGACGTCGTCCAGGTGCGCCGGACGCCGAACCTCTCTGACTGAAACACCAAGGTGCTCAAGCATCCGGCGGTGGGCCCGCGCGGCGCCCTGCAGCGCCAGTACGCCAACGGTCGCCATGGTGCGCCCGGGCGGTGTCACCAACCCCGCTGCGCGAAGTTGAGCTCCTCGGCGGCCGAATCGAGGCCGCGCATCGCAGCGCCAAGGCCGCGGCTGACCCGCACGACCGTGTCCGGATCGTTGAAGTTGGTGGCCGCCTCGACGACCGCCTTGGCCATCACCGAAGGCGTCTCCGACTTGAAGATGCCCGACCCGACGAACACCGACTCGGCGCCCAACTGCATCACCAAGGCTGCGTCTGCGGGGGTGGCCACACCACCGGCGCAGAACAGGGGCACTGGCAGCCATCCGGTGCGGGCCACCTCCTGCACCAGCGAGAGCGGCGCCGCCAGATCCTTCGCCCATCCGAACAGCTCCGCCTCGTCGGCCTGGCCGATCGCCCGAATCGCCGAGGTGATCGAACGCATGTGGCGCACCGCCTGCACGATGTCGCCGGTACCGGCCTCACCCTTGGAACGAATCATGGCCGCTCCCTCCGAGATGCGCCGGAGCGCCTCTCCCAGGTTGGTGGCGCCGCACACGAATGGAACGTCGAAGGCGAACTTGTCGATGTGGTACGCCTCGTCGGCCGGGGTCAGCACCTCGGACTCGTCGACGAAGTCCACGTCGAGCGCCTGGAGCACCTGCGCCTCGGCGAAATGGCCGATGCGGGCCTTGGCCATGACGGGAATGCTGACCACCGCCTGGATGCCCTCGATCATGGCCGGGTCCGACATGCGGGCAACCCCACCGTCTCGGCGGATGTCGGCGGGCACCCGCTCGAGGGCCATGACCGCAACGGCTCCGGCGTCCTCGGCCACCTTGGCCTGCTCGGCATCGACGACGTCCATGATGACGCCGCCCTTGAGCATTTCGGCCAGGCCTCGTTTGATGGTGGGGGTGGCGGTCGTTGCGGTGGGGGTGCTGTCGCTCATCGCCGGCAGTGTACCGACCGGGCGCCGCTACTCAGAAGCCGGTGACCCGTGATCGGGTCACCGCGCCGCCTCGCCGCACTACAGCTCGACCAGGAGCGCCAACCGTCGGGCGATCGACACCTGGGCGGCGTTGTTCACCTGGAACTCGTCGGGCGCCGCCATCCAGAAGTGGGCCACCGACGGATCGGCTGCGGCCACGGCCGGTCCCAGTTTGGACACCAGTTCCAGGGCCGAGATCATGCCGGGCGGGTAGCGGGTGAAGTCCAGTGCGTTCAGGTCGCACAACTCTTCGCGGCGGGCGGGCAACAGGCGGTCCAAGCCGTGGCGCCAGCCGACCGTGGTGCGAAAGGCGAAGGCGGCCGTGGCGGCCTCGGCGTCGCCTCCGGACAGGTGTGCCACCTGTTGGGCCAGCACCGCCTCGAGGGCGATGCGATCAGCAGCGTCCAGCAAACCCGAGGTGACCACCACGCAACTCTCGTCGCCAATGGCGACGGTGGCTGCGTTGGCGCCCGGATCGTCGACCACGTACAGCCTCGGCTCGGCCACCCCGGACGACATACCCAGGCCCTCGATCAGGTTGGAATACCGCGGGTATTCGCCCTCGCGCAGTCGCCTGGCACCCATGGCGTTCAGCACGGCGGTCACCGCGCCGGCGCGCCGCCAGGCGAGCACGCCCACGACCGCACCGAAGCCCACGACCAGCACCAGCAGCCCGAGCCACCACTTCAGCAGTCCCAGCCCAAGGGCCACGATCACCACCGGAACCGCCAGGACCGCCGCCGTGGAGCGGTACATCGAGGCCACGTCGGCTTCGAGCATCGCCCGCCGCTCGACCGGATCCAGGGGAACGGTCAGCAACGATCGCTGCGGACCACCGTCGGCGGGCGCGAGGGCGGGCGGGGCGCCGCTGGGTGGCTGCGACACACTCATGGGCTTAGAACTCCACCTGCACGTTGGCCCGGCTGGTCTCGTCGGCCTGGAAGTACGCCCGCTCGGTGAAGCCCATCTTCTTGGCGATCAGGTTCTGCGGGAACGACTGGATCTTGGTGTTGTAGGTGCGCACGTTGTCGTTGAAGTACTGGCGCGAGTAGGCGATGCGGTCCTCGGTCTCCGACAGCTGACGCTGCAGGTCGAGGAACTGGCTGTTGGCCTTGAGGTCCGGGTACGCCTCGGAGAGGGCAAACACCTGCTTCAGCATGCCGCTGAGCACGCCCTCGGCCTCGGCCTGTGCCTCGGGACCGGTGGCTGCCACCGCTGCGTTCCGTGCGGCGATGACGCCCTCCAGCGTCTCCTTCTCGTGCGTGGCGTAGCCCCTCACCGTCTCCACCAGGTTGGGGATCAGGTCGTGACGGCGGTTGAGCTGCACATCGATCTGGGCAAACGCCGACTCGATCTTGTTGCGCAGCTTGACCAGGCCGTTGTAGGCGCCCATGAGGTAAAGGCCAAAGCCCACCGCCAGCACAACGATGATGATCACGAGAGCTATCAGCACCTTCATCGGCGCCTCCTTGTCGAGAGTCACCCATACTAGTTGGGGCCACTGCCGGCAGCGTCCGACGGGCGACAGCCGGCGCCCGCCTCAGCCGTCACCCGCCGGGCCCCGGGCCACCGGGATGCCGTGCAGCGCCTCCCACACACCGTCGGCAACCGCGTCGGGCAGCCAGCTGAACGCCCGCAGTTCGCCCGGTTCCGCGGCCCGCAGTTTGGCGATACCGCCGGCCTCGGCCAGCAGCCGCTTCTTGCGGGTCGGTCCCAGACCGACCACGTCGTCAAGCACCGAGGCGGTCGACCGCTTCTCGCGCAGCGTACGGTGATAGCCGATGGCGAAGCGGTGCGACTCGTCCCGGATCCGCTGCAACATGAACAGGGCGTCCGACCCCCGAGGCACCTCCATCGGCTGCTCCGAGTCGGGCACGAACACCTCCTCGAACCGCTTCGCCAGCGCCGCCACGGGGATCTCCGAGTCCAGGCCCACCGACTCGAGCGCCCGCACCGCCGCGGCCAGTTGGCCCTTGCCGCCGTCGACCAGCAACAACTGGGGTGGATACTGAAATTTGCCCCGTTCCGCCAGGGGCAGCTCACGATCGGCAACATAGGCCTTGAGGCGCCGGGTGACCACCTCCTCCATCGCCGCAAAGTCGTCGGAGTCACCCGCGTACCGCCCGCCGACGGTGCGCACCTTGAAACGGCGGTACTCGCTCTTCTTCGGCAGGCCGTCCTCGAGCACCACCATCGACCCCACGTAGTCGGTGCCCTGCAGGTGGCTCATGTCGAAGCACTCGATGCGCAGCGGCGCCTCGGGCAGGTCCAGCGCCTCCTGAAGTTGGTGAAGCGCCTTGGCACGGCTGTTGTGGTCCGAGCCCCGCTTCAGCCGGTGGCGGGTGAAGGTGTCGGTGGCATTGCGGTTGACCGTCTCCAGCAGTTCCCGCTTGTCGCCGCGCCTGGGGACCCGAATCTCCACGCTGGTCTCACGTCGCTCGCTGAGCCACCGGGTGAAAATGTCGACGTCCGCCGGTTCGGCCGGCACCACGACCAGGCTGGGAAGGCCAACGACCGGGTCGTCGGCGTAGAGCTGCTCGATCACCTCGGCCATCGTCTCCGAGGTGTCGAGGTCCAGTGCCTTGTCGAGGATGAAGCCGTTGCGGCCAACCACACGTCCATGGCGCACGTGGAACACCTGGGCGGCCGCCTCCAGTTCGTCCTCAGCCAACCCGACCACATCGAAGTTCTCGTTGGTGGGTGCCACCATCTGCTGGCGTTCGATCGCCTTCTCCACGCTGGCCAGCCGGTCGCGCAGGCGTGCCGCCGCCTCAAACTCCAGCGCGGTGGCCGCGTCGTTCATGCGCCCACGCAGGTTGTCGAGCACCGGCTGGGTGTCGCCCTCGAGAAACCTGGACAGGTCGGAGAGCATCGCGTCGTAGTCGTCGCGGCTCACCTCCCCCACGCAGGGTGCCGAGCACTTCTCGATGTGAAACAACAGGCAGGGACGGCCGCCTGCCGCATATCGCTTGAACTTGCCGTCGGTGCACGTGCGGATGGGAAAGGTGCGCAGCAGCAGGTCGAGCGTCTCGCGGATCGCATAGGCGTGGGCGAACGGCCCGAAGTAGCGGTTGGGCTTCTTGCGTTTACCCCGCATCACCATTGCCCTGGGCCACTCGTCGCCCAGCGTCAAGGCCAGGTACGGGTACGACTTGTCATCGACCAAGCGCACGTTGAAGCGCGGCCGATGGGTCTTGATCAGGTTGTACTCCAGCATCAAGGCCTCGACCTCGTTGCGCACCGTGATCCACTCGACCGTCTCGGCGGCCGCCACCATCTGGGCGGTGCGCACGTGCAGGCTGCGAGGGTCGGCGAAGTAGTTGGAGAGGCGCTGCCGGAGCGACTTCGCCTTGCCGACGTAGATGATGCGGCCCTCGGCGTCACGAAACTGGTAGCTGCCCGGCAGGTCGGGAATCGTGCCGGCGGGGGGACGCTCAACCATCGGGGCCCAGCCTACGACCCACCCGCGACGGCGCGTTGGCCCCGCTCAGGAGTCGCCGGGATGTGGGGAGGCGGCTTCGACCAGTTCGATTGCCGCGGACAACGCCTCCGCATCGCCGTCGTCACCCCGGTCGCTCACCCCCGGCGACAGCGCGTCGGTGGGAAGGCGGGGCCCAACGACGACTCCCGCCTTGCCCAGGCCCAGGCGGCCCAGCCACGACGAGGGCTTGGGAAGGGACCCGAACTCGTCGCCATCGAGGAACTCCGCCGCTCGTGCGTACCCGGCCTCGATGAGATCGTTGGTGCGGCTGAAGTCGTCGTATCGCAGTTCGGGTCGGCTGCCCGTCGGCAGGATGACCACCTGCGTTCCGTTGGGGATGTTGGAGAGATCGCGCATAAATCGGTGGTTTCGGGCAATCCAGTAGCCCAGCAACGCTCCGTCCACCGGGCGGCGAATCGTCGCCTCGGGCCGCCCGTGCAGGCCGACGTGCAGCACATAGACCCGCTCTGCGCCCAACTCGACCGCCCGCGAGATCGGCACGTTGTCGATCACGCCACCGTCGACGTACCGTCGCCCCTCCAGCGTGACCGGCGGGTACACCGCCGGCAACGCCGCAGATGCAAGGATCGGCTCGATCAGTTCGCCCGACCCAAACCACCTGCTGACGCCGGCCACCAGGTCGGTGGCGACGCACTCAAAGCGCACCTTGAGCGACTCGAAGGAGTCGTGGCTGCCGAGGATGGTGTCGACCAGATTTCGCAGTCCCTCGTTGGAATGCACCGACTCGCCTTTGCGCAGCAGCTGAACCAGCCCCGGCATGCGGCTCGTGGGCATGAGGGAGGCACCCGTGACGGCCAGCCACTGGGACTCCATCCGCCGAACCCCGGCAAGGGTGGGATCGGCCGCATACGCGGCGCCGTTGAGGGCACCGACGGAGCAGCCCAGCACCAGGTCGGGCGTGATCGAGCGTTCGGCCATGGCCCGCAACATGCCGACCTGGACCGAGCCCAGGTTGCCACCACCGGACAACACGAAGGCCACCCGCGGCTCCCTTCGACGTCGCGGCTTCGGCGGGGTCGACATGCCGTCGGCGGCGACGGCCGGATCGGGCTCGCGTCGCTCCTTTGAGCCCTTCGGCCGGGGAACCCAGGTGGGGATTTTCATGGCACCCGCAACAGGCGGACCGTGTCGGTTTTGCGCACCCCGGAGCCGGAGCCCCACACGACCGCCACCAGGTCGCCCGAGCGCACCTGCCCGGTGTCGCGCACCCGAATTGCCAGATCGTCCACGGCCATGTCGTCGTCCCGGGCGGGGGCGACCATCGGCGTGACCCCCCAGCTGAGCGCCAACTGGTTGACGGTTCGCGTCGATGGCGATAGCCCGATGATTCCCATCGACGGACGGAACCGGGCGATCGAGCGCACCGTGAACCCGGTGTCAGACACGCACACGATGGCGGCCGCATCCAGCTCGGTGGCCGCCCGCCAGGCGGCGCCGCTGATCGCATCGGTGATCGAACTCTCGGGCGAGGTGGCAGTGTTGCGCCGCAGATCCCGAATACCCCGGGGCCAGGCCTGGTAGTCAAACTCGGCGTCAGCCCGTTCGGCGATACGCGACATGGTCGCCACCACCTCCACCGGGTCGTGACCAACGGCGGTCTCCCCCGACAGCATGACCGCCGAGGTGCCGTCGAAGATGGCGTTTGCGACGTCGGTGATCTCGGCCCGCGTGGGTGCCGCCGAATGCACCATCGACTCCAACATCTGGGTGGCGGTGATCACCGGTAGGCCCGACGCGATGCAGCTGCGGATGATCCGCTTCTGGAGGTGGGGCAGCTCCTCGATGCCACACTCGATGCCAAGGTCGCCCCGTGCCACCATGATCGCTCCGGCCACCTGAAGGATGCCGTCCAGGTTCTCGACGGCGGCGCGGGTCTCGATCTTCGCCACGATCAGCGGCCCACGCGGCGGTGGTTCCACCCCGACCCGACGGATGTCGTGGGCGGAGCGGACGAAGCTCAGGCCGATCATGTCGACGCCCTCCTCCACCAGCGCATCCAGAAAGTAGAGGTCTTCCGCGGTTGGCGATGACATGGTGAGGCGATCGGACGGGATGTGTAACCCCGGGCGGCCCTGCATCAGCCCTTCCCCATGGACGGTCGCCTTCAGCTGCGCACCGTCGTTGGAGCTCACCGTCAGCGACACCCCGCCATCGCCCAGCGTCAGCACGTCGCCGGGCCCCACGTCGTTGATCAGGAGCGGGTAGTCAACCCACAGGCCGTCGGGGCCCGAGCGCTCGCCGCCGGGGGCAACGCTCACCGTGTCGCCCTCGTGAAGCTGCAGCCCGCCATCGACGAATTCGCTCAGGCGCACCTTGGGCCCGGGCAGGTCCGCCAGAATGCCGACCGCACGACCCGCCTCCGACGCCAGGCGCCGCACCTGACGCATGCGTTCGATCGCCTGGCTGGCGGTGCCGTGGGCCAGGTTGAGCCGAAACACGTCGCATCCGGCTTCGATCATGGCCCGTACGGTCTCGTCGGACTCCGATGCGGGACCGAGCGTGGCGATGATCTTGGTGCGACGGGGCATGGACCCAGCCTACCGACCGGGTCCGGACGCTCTCCCCCGGGCTGCACGCTCTGGTGGCCCCTCGGTGTCGGGGACTAGTTCAGGAGGGCCCCAAGGCGTTGCGACTCGCCGCGCCAGCGCGCCGCGTGCTTGGGATCATCGCAGGACTCGGCCAGTTCGGCGCACACCCGCGAGGCGTCGGCCCAACGGCCAAGCCTGGTCAGTACCACCGCCAGTTCCTGGCGAGCCTCGGTCCCCGACTCGCAACAATCGGCCAACAGCGGCAACACCCAGGCCAGCCCTTCAAGTTGATGATGACGACCGTACGCGATGCGCAGGTTGGCCAAGGTGCGCACCAGCATCACCCGATGGTCCACGGTGCGCAACGACCCGGGAGGCAGCGGACGACCCAGCAGCCGCACGTGGAGGCCGCCAACCTGTGCGATCGAGAGCTCCCTGCCCCCATCGAACGGGTCGAAGTAGCGGCGGACCCCGGCGTCATCGCCGCGGGTCTCAGCCAGTAGAAAATGGCCCGGCATGCCCACGCCGGCCAGCGGTGCACCGCAGCGTTCCGCCACTGCGAGGGCGAGCGCCGCAAGCGACAATGGAATTCCCCTCCGACGATCGAGCACCTGATCAAGCAGCGAGTTGCGGGGGTCGTAGTAGTTGCGAAGGTTGGGCTGAAAACCGTCCTTGCCGAACAGCAGGCCGCACAGCCGTGCCGGGTCGGAGCTGCCGTACCGGGCAGCCAGCGCATCGAGCTGAACGGTGACGGCCTCGGCCTCCACGGTTGGGTCGGCGTGGGTGGCGATGGCGATCAACCCTCGCTCCAGCCGCCCGCGGGATGGGGCACCAGTGAGTTCATCCTGCAACCGGAGCGACGCATCCACTCCGTCAAGCTACGGCGCGACCTCAGCGGCTGCGACGCGACTCCTGCCGGCGCCCACCACCGGCGCCCTGCGGGTCCAGTCTCGACCGGGCCGCCCACATGCCGACCGCCCCGACGACGGCCAACAGGGCCGCGACCGACCAGGTCAGCGGGTAGCCCGCGCGTTCGGAGACCGGGCCGAGCACCAGCGGACCCAACGTGGTGCCCACATAGATGCCGGTCTGGCTCACTCCGGTTGCCCGGCCGGGTTCCCCGGGCCTGGCCCTGACCACGGCCAGGTTGAACACCCCCGGCCAGGCCCAACCGGCGCCGTAGGCCACCGGCAGAGCCAGCCAATGCGCAGCGGGCGCCCGGATACCGAAGACGACCAGTGCCAGCGAGCCCACCGCCAACATCACCGCGACCCAGCCGAGGATTCGCCGGGGCGAGGCCAGGGTGTGGTCGGCCCACACGCCCGTCGCCACCCGCCCGGCGATGGCAAAGGCCGAACCCACCGATGCAGCCAGCCCGGCCGTTCCGAGCGCCATGCCGGCATTGCGTCCCGACTCGACAAAGAACCCTCCCAGCGCCACCGCACTGGCCGATCCGAAGGCGGCCGACGCCGCAACCAGGATCAATGCGCGGTCGCGGCCACCGGTGGGTGGTGGGCTCGTGGTGACCGCCCCCTGGCGGATGCCGACGTCGGGCACCGGTACCGCAGGTGGCCAGTTGCGGCCGGCCTGGAGCGCGACGGCAGAGCAGCCCGCACCACAGGCGGCCACCACGAACGCCGACCTCCAACCCAGGTTGAGCACCAGCGTTGGCAGCAGCAGTCCGGCCGCCATGGCCCCGCCCGGATTGGCCGACTGCTTGACCGCAAACGCCAGGCCGTGGCGATCAGGAGGCAGGTAGCGGGCCAGATACACGTTGGCGGCGATCTGGGTGAGGGCGTTGCACGCTCCGCCCACCATCATGGCGATCGCCAGCAGGGTCACCGAACGAACCCCGGCCGCCACCCCTGCGGCCACGATGGCCAATCCGACCAGGCCGATCTGCAGCGTCGTGATGGGCCCGACCGAATCGGCCAGTGCCCCGGCTTTGCGGGAGACCAGGGCCGACACGGCGAAGAAGGCCGCCATCAACAACCCGGCGGTCGCCTCCCGGTACCCCAGTTCCGAACCCATGGGCCCCACCAGCGCACCGATGAGAAAGACCGGGAGGATCGAGGCGACGATCGCCGGCAGCAAGGGTCCCAGCCGCCGCGCGACGGGGGTCGTGGCGCCGGGCCGCGGTGGCACGCCCTGGGTCGTCGAGATGGTCCGGTCGCTCACCGAAGCACTGTGGCACCGCCGGCCACGCGGACGGGCATCGGTTTCGCGCCTCTGGGAGACTGCCCGTGTGACCAGAGCATCCCGCCAGCCCCATCCGTACCTCGCGCTCCCCGGGCCTCATGCAATCGCTCACCGTGGTGGTGCCTCCGAGGCTCCGGAGAACACGATGGCGGCGTTTCGACACGCGGTCCGGGCCCGGTACCCCTACCTCGAGACCGACACGCACGCCACCGCCGACGGCGTGCTCGTGGCCTTTCACGACGATCATCTGGACCGGGTGACCGATCGGGAGGGCCCCATCGCCGAACTGCCGTATTCCGAGGTGGCCAAGGCACGGGTGAACGGTCAGAGCATCCCGTTGCTCGAGGAACTCCTGGAGGAGTTTCCCGAACAGCGGTTCAACATCGATGCCAAGTCGGACGCTGCTGGGGCACACCTGCCGGCCCTGCTTCGTCGGACCAACGCCCTGGCCCGGGTCTGCCTCGCCTCGTTTTCTACCGAGCGGCTGGTGCGCCTGCGTCGCGAACTTGGCGACAAGGCCTGCACCGCGGCGAGCCCACGCGAAATAGGTCAGTGGCGGGCCGGTCGCGTCGGCACGGGCTTCAACGTGCTCCAGGTGCCGACCACACACAAATCCATTGAACTCGTCACGAGAAGGACGGTTGCGCGTGCGCACCGGGCGGGTGTGCCCGTGCACGTTTGGACGATCGACGATCCCCAGGAGATCGAGCGTCTGCTGGACCTGGGCGTCGACGGCATCATCACCGACAGCCTGGAAAACCTCACCACCGCCTTGGACCGGCGGGGCCAGTGGCATCCGACGTTGTGAGCCCTTTACATGGGTCCGCGGTCCCGTTGAGCGCCCACGCCCACGGCGTCCTGGTGCTGATCGCCACCCCGATCGGTGATCCCAATGACCTGACACCATCGGCCCGACACGAGCTGGGGCGGGTCGATGTGCTGGCATGCGAGGACACCCGCCGGACGCGCCGGCTGCTCGCCGCAGTCGACATCACGGCCCCGCGGCTGCGGTCGGTGCGCCGAGAGAACGAGGCCTCGGCTGTGCCCTGGGTGCTCCGGCAACTGGAAGCCGGCCTACGTGTGGGGCTGGTCAGCGACGCCGGGCTGCCGGGCATCTCCGATCCCGGTCAACGCCTGGTGGCCGGCGTTCGCGCCGCCGGCGGTGAGGTCCGGGTGGCGGCGGGCAGGTCGGCGGTGTCGGAGGTGGTGGCCCGACTGCCATGGGTGGATGCCGGGTTCGTCATGGAGGGCTTTCCGCCCCGCTCGGGCGCCGCGCGGGGTCGGGTGATCGAGGCGATCGCCCGCCGGGCGCTGCCGACCGTGCTTTTCGAGAGCCCCAGGCGGGTCGAAGCCACCCTCCGCGACCTGGCCGACGCCTGTGGGCCCGACCGAAGGGCGGTGATCGCAAAGGAACTGACCAAGACCCACGAACGGATCATCCTGGGCACGCTCCGCAGCCCCATCGGAGGGCCACGAGGGGAATACGTGCTGGTCGTGGATGGGGCCGTGACAACCACCGGCCGCTGAGTCGGCGGCGACCGGTGTCCGGCGACACCCATGTTGTGGGGACCCGACCATCGAGCGAAGCGACGGGTCTCGCCGGTGCAGCTAAGGTGACGCCGCAGTGTGGAAGATGTCACTTGCCGGCTCCGGAATTGGGGGGGGCCGACATGGCGCCCAAGGAGGGACGAAACGCTTGAAACGTCGTCTGAGTTCGTTCATCACGTCCGCGTTGGCGTTGTCCGTGTTGGCCGGGAGTCTCGCCGCATGCAGCCCGCCGCCTGCCGCCAACAAGTTGGTCTATGGCATGGAGGCCGAGAACGACCAGGGTTGGTGCCTGCCCGAAGCGCAGATGACCACTGCCGGCATGCTCACCATGCGGTCCATGTTCGACCCGCTGACCGTTCCCAACGACAAGGGTGAGTACGTTCCGTTCCTCGCCAAGGCCGTGACGCCCAACAAAGACTTCACCGAGTGGACCATCACGTTGCGGGAGGGCGTGAAGTTTCACGACGGCTCTCCGCTGAACGCCGTCGTGGTCAAGAACAACCTGGACGCGTTCCGCGGTCAGTATCCGGCCCGTCAGCCGCTGCTGTTCCTGTTCACCTTCATGGACGTCGCCGACGTGAGCGTGAAGGACGAGTTCAACGTGGTGGTCACCACCAAGGTGCCGTGGCGCGCGTTTCCTGCGTTCCTCAACCTGTCGAACCGTTTCGGCATCATGGCCCAAAGCCAGTTGGACGACCCCAAAACCTGCGACACGAAGCCCGTGGGCACCGGACCGTTCATGATCGAGGACTGGAAGCCCGGCAACCGGCTGCTGCTGAAGAAGAACCCCAACTACTGGATCAAGGGCTACCCGCTTTTGGACGAGTTGGAGTTTCGGCCCATGCCCGACCCCGACGCTCGGCGAAATGCGCTGCTGGGCGGCGAGATCGACGCCATGCACACCTCCGACGACCTCGCCGTCGACGACTTCAGGCCGGAGGTGGCCGGTGGCAACGTCAACATGTACGACACGCTGAAGTTCACCGAGCTGAGCTACGTGATGTTGAACACCTCCAAGTTGCCGTTCTCCAACAAGAACGCCCGCCTGGCCCTGGCCTACGGCGGGGATCGCAACGCCATCAATCAGGCCGTGTACGCCGGCTTGGCCGAACAGCGGGAAGGGCCCTATCCCAAGGGCAGCCCCGGCTACCTGCCCGACCCCGGATTCCCGAAGTACGACCCCAAAAAGGCTCAGGAGTACGGTCGGAAGTACGAGGAGGAAACCGGTCAACCACTCGAGTTTGAACTCTCGATCATCCCGTCGGTGGTGGCCCTGGGGCAGTTGTTGCAGCAACTCGGCAAGGACAGCGGTATCACCATCAAGCTGAAACAGATGGACCAGGCCCAGCTGATCAACGGAGCCATCAACGGTGATTTCGACGCCATGGTGTTCCGCAACCACCCCGGCACCGAGCCCGACCTGCAGGCGGTGTGGTGGACCGACGGCCCGGTCAACTTCCCCCGATTCAACGCCAAGGACGACCAGGGCAACTGGCTCCAACCGGGCGGCAAAAAGATCAATGACCTCCTGGTGGAGGCACGTTCCGAGCCGGACCAGGCAAAGCGAACCAAGTTGTACGAGGAAGTGAACCGCACGTTTGGTGCAGAGGCGTTCAACATCTGGGCGTTCTCGTCCCATTGGGCGGTCGTCACGGCACCCGACGTGAAGGGCATCCTCGGCGCCAACAATCCCGACGGTTCGCCGCCATTTCCCGGCCTGGCCACCGCCCACCCGCTGTATGCGATGTGCCGAGAGGGCGTTTCGTGCCCACCAGAGGCCGAGGTGGATTCCATCCCAGTCGACGTCGAGACCGTCGGATAAGGAGCCCGAAGACCGTGTGCCCCCCTCGTTTCCGTCATCCTCACGCCCAGGAACGCCGCTCATGACCAAGTTCGTGTTGACCCGCCTGTTCCAACTGGTGGTGGTGGTGCTGGTCGTCACCTTCGTGACCTCGGTGGTGATGTCATTCCTGCCGGGCGATCCGGTGAAGGTGATCGCTCCGTTCGCCGACAATCAGCAGCGAGAGGCCATCAGAGCCGACCTTCACCTCGATGATCCCGTGCCGGTGCGCTACGTGAAATGGCTGGGCGGCTTCGTCACCGGCGACCTGGGCAACTACTACACAGTGTCGTCCACCCGACCGGTCGCCGACCGCTTCTGGCCGGCCCTCCGCACG
The DNA here is from genome assembly GCF_000299415.1 of Candidatus Microthrix parvicella Bio17-1. NCBI lineage: Bacteria > Bacillati > Actinomycetota > Acidimicrobiia > Acidimicrobiales > Microthrixaceae > Candidatus Neomicrothrix > Candidatus Neomicrothrix parvicella. The sequence goes on along the minus strand of NZ_AMPG01000004.1, from coordinate 148,722 downwards.
TCGGCGATCCTCATGCTGTGGGCCCAGTTTCTCGCCTTGGCGATGGCGGTGCCGGCGGCGATCTGGTCGGCCTCCCACGAGGGAGGTTTCGCGGACCGCGCCATCTCCAACTCCGCGTACGCGGCGCTGTCCATACCCGGGTTTGCGCTCACCCTGTTACTTGCCTACTGGCTGGGCGTGAAGTGGCAGGTGTTACCGCCCAGCGGCTGGCGTGACCCCTGGTACGACACGGTCGGGCACCTGAGACGCGTCATCGTTCCGGCGTTCGCACTGTCGCTGGGCCCCGCCGCCATCTACATGCGGCTGTTGCGCACCGACCTGATCGCCACCCTGCGCCAAGACTTCATCACCATGGCCCGCGCCAAGGGGCTCACGCCCCGGCGCATCATGTGGCGCCACGCGCTGAGGGCGTCGTCGATCACGCTGCTGACCGTTGCCGGCCTGTCGGTTGGCACCATGATCGGCTCGGCCCTGGTGGTCGAGGTGATCTTCGGGATCCCGGGGCTGGGCACCTTGACCGCCGAGGCGATCATCGGCCTCCAATACGGCGCGCTCCAAACCTACGTGGCGGCGATGGCCATCCTGTTCGTCGTGGTGAACATCGGCGTGGACATTCTGTACGGCGTGGTCGATCCGAGGATTCGAAATGTCTGATGTGACGACACCCACCATGAACGCCGTAGGAGGGCTTGATCCGGCTCATGCCGAAGAACTGCCCCCCGCCGACGAGAAGCACGGCCTGGGCCTGGGCGCCTGGCTCAGTATCGGCTGGCTTGCCTTTATCACCCTGGCGTCAACGCTGGCCCCGCTGTTCCTTCCGGACCCCGAGGCGGTCAACCCGTTGCTGTCCCGTAACGGGCCCAGTGGCTCGGCGTGGTTGGGTTACGACGCCACCGGACGAGACATCTTGTCCCGGGTGATCAACGGATCGAAGTGGACCCTGCTCATCGCTCTTGGCGCCGTCCTCATCGGTGTGGTGGTCGGAGGGTTTCTTGGCCTGGTGTCCGGCTACTTCCGGGGCGGGTTCGACGCCGTCCTCTCGCCCAGCTTCAACATCATGCTGGCGTTCCCGCAGTTGGTTCTGGCACTGCTGCTGGTCTCGGTCTTTGCCAACGGCGCCGATGATTCCGTTGCCAAGCGGATCTTCGTACTGATCGTGGCGCTCGGAATCATCGCCATACCGCTGTTGGCCCGCATCACCCGGGCCAACACCATGGCGTGGGCCGACCGAGACTTCGTGATGGCCGCCAAAGCCATGGGCGCAAAGCCGTGGAGGGTGCTGTTTCGGGACGTGCTGCCCAACGTGGTTCCCGCGATGATGGCCATCACGCTGCTGGCGGTGGGGGTCGCCGTCGTGGCGGAGGCCGGCCTGGCCTTCCTGTCGCTCGGGGTCAAGCTGCCCACCCCCTCATGGGGCAACATCATGGCCGAGGGAAAGCTGGAACTTCGACGGGTGCCGATGATGGTGATCGCTCCCACGATCTGCATCTTCTTTACCGTCATGTCGCTGAACTTTCTCGGCGACGTCATCCAGAAACGCTTCAACGTGAGGGAGAGCCTCCTGTGAGCCCCGCCACCCAAGCCACCGCCACCGACGAGCCGGGCACCGCTTCGGGCAACGCCGGTGACGACCTGACCGCAACCTCGAAGTTGTTGGAGGTCACCGACCTTCGTACCTCGTTCCGTTCCCCGAGGGGCCTCGTCCGCGCAGTCGACGGCCTCAGCCTGTCGGTGGAACGGGGCAAGACGCTTGGCCTGGTGGGCGAGTCCGGGTCGGGAAAGTCGGTCACCAGCCGGTCGATCATGGGGCTCACCCCTCGGCGCAACACCGAACGGTCGGGCACCGTGCGGCTCCTCGGACGCGACATCACCGACCTGTCCGAGGGGGAATACCGCAAGTTGTGGGCCACCGAGATGGCCATGATCTTCCAGGACCCGATGACCGCTCTGAACCCGGTGATGAAGGTGGGCAATCAGATCGCCGAAAGCATGCGGGTGCACCTGGACCTGTCAAAGAGCGAGGCCCGGGAGCGCACCCTGGCGCTGTTGGAGGCGGTCCGGATCCCCGAACCCCACAAGCGCATCGACGTCTACCCCCATGAGATGTCAGGCGGCATGCGCCAGCGGGTCGTCATCGCGGTGGCGTTGGCGTGCGGCCCGAAGCTGCTGTTCGCCGACGAGCCCACCACCGCACTCGACGTGACGGTTCAGGCCCAGGTGCTCGACCTGTTGGCCGAGCAGCAGCGCGAGCGCTTCATGGGCATGATCCTGGTGACCCACGACCTGGGTGTGGTGGCGTCACGGGCCGACGAAATCGCCGTGATGTACGCCGGTCGCATCGTGGAGCGTGCCCCCACCAGGGTGCTCTTCCGCGAGATGAAGATGCCCTATACCGAGGCGCTGCTGGCCGCCATCCCCAAGCTGGAGATGGCGTCGCACACCCGCCTGGTGGCCATCGGTGGTCGGCCTCCCGACCTGGTGAATCCGCCGGAGGGTTGCAGCTTCAGCCCGCGGTGCCCCTACGTGCAGGACCGATGCCGCACCGAACAGCCCGAACTGCAGGAGAGCGCCACCACTCCCGGCCACTTCTACGCCTGTCACTTTCCAGTCGGCTCACCGGAAAACGATGAGATTCGGGTGCAACTGCGCAAGGCCGGTGTGTCGCTGCCAGGCGACCAGTTGGCCGACAGCCCGACGACTGCCCCAACACGAAACCCTCAGGCGTCGGTGCGTGAACAACTTGCCGACACCGCAGATCAGGCCCAACAACAACGTTCAGAGGAGGCCTGACATGGCCGGTTCCGGAACCGCCCATCTGCGACCCGCCGACGAGGTACTCCTTCGGGTTGAAAATCTCGTGATGGAGTTTCCCGCCAAGGGCGGCCGCCGGGTGAACGCCGTCTCCAACATCAGCTTCGACGTGGCACCCGGCGAAACCCTTGGTCTGGTCGGCGAGTCGGGTTGCGGCAAGTCGACGACGGGCAAGGCGATCATGCAGTTGCCACCCCCCACCCGCGGGTCGGTCACCCTGGACGGCACCGACCTGACCGCGTTGAAGGGCGAGGCGCTCCGAGCCACCCGTCCCACGATGCAGATGATCTTCCAAGACCCCATCTCGTCGCTCAATCCTCGCCGCACCGTCACCGATATCGTCGCCGAGCCGCTCAACATCTGGAAGACGGGCACCGAGGCCGAGCGCTTGGCGAAGGCGTCCGCCACGCTGTCCGACGTCGGCGTCGACCCCGAGGCGGCCGGCGAACGCAAGCCGCACGAGTTCTCCGGCGGTCAATGTCAACGCATTTCGATCGCCCGGGCCGTCATCACCGACCCCAAGCTGATCATCTGTGACGAGCCGGTGTCGGCACTGGACGTGTCGGTGCAGGCACAGATCCTCAACCTGCTCGAGGAAATGAAGCAGCGCTATGGCCTGACGCTGGTGTTCATCGCCCACGACCTCGCCGTGGTGAAGAACATCTCCGACCGGGTGGCGGTGATGTACCTGGGGAAGATGTGTGAGATCGGCCCACCCGATGCGCTGTACGACGCACCTGCGCACCCCTACACCCGGGCGTTGATCTCCTCGATCCCGGTGCCCGATCCCGACGTGCCCCAAGACATCGAGTTTCGCCTTGAGGGCGAACTGCCCTCCCCGATCACACCCCCCTCGGGATGCCGGTTTCGCACCCGCTGCCCACTGGCCCAGGAGATCTGCAGCCAGGCCGAGCCACAAATGGCACGGGTCGACGATGACCACTGGGTGGCCTGCCACTTTCCGCTCACGGAGACCAAGGTGGATGCACCCACCGTCAAGGCCTGAGCAGCGACGGTCGGGGTGGACGCGCCGACAGCCTGATAGTCGCTGCGATGACGCCTGACCCACCCCATCCCGCCGACACCCATGGCACGATCCGGGTGCACGGCGCACGGGTCAACAACCTGGCCAACCTCAGCGTCGAGCTCCCCAAACGACGCCTCACCGTGTTCACCGGCGTCTCCGGGTCGGGCAAGAGTTCCCTGGTGTTCGGCACGATCGCCGCCGAATCCCAGCGGCTGATCAACGAGACCTACAGCGCCTTCGTGCAGGGGTTCATGCCCACGATGGCACGGCCCGACGTCGACCTGCTCGAAAACCTGACCACCGCGATCGTCGTCGATCAGGAGCGCCTCGGAGCCAACCCACGATCGACGGTGGGCACGGTGACCGATGCCAACGCCATGCTGCGCATCCTCTTCAGCCGCTTGGCCACTCCACACCTCGGCTCTCCCCAGGCCTACTCCTTCAACGTCGCATCGATCAGCGGATCGGGTCGGGTGCGCGTCGAAAAGCAGGGGCGCACAACCAGCGAGGCCCGCAGCTTCTCGATCACCGGCGGCATGTGTCCGCGCTGCGAGGGCATGGGCGCCGTCGACGACATCGACCTGACCGCCATCTTCGACACCACCAAGTCGCTCAACGAGGGGGCGATCACCGTCCCCGGCTACAGCATGGAGGGCTGGTACGGCCGCATCTACCGCGGCTGCGGCTGGTTCGACCCGGACAAGCCGATCGGCGAGTTCAGCGATGCCGAGTTGGACAAGCTGCTCTACAAGGACGCCACCAAGATCAAGGTGGAGGGCACCAACCTCACCTACCTCGGCCTGATCCCCCAGCTCCGAAAGACGATCCTGTCCAAGGACGTCGAGGCCATGCAGCCCCACATCCGCCGATTTGTCGAGCGGGCGGTGACGTTTACCACCTGCGCCGAATGCGCCGGCACCCGACTGGCCGAGGCCACGCGGCTGTCCACCATCCACGGCCTGAACATCGCCGAGCTGTGTGCGATGCAGATCGGCGACCTCGCCGGTTGGGTCGGGCGGCTCGACGAGGCCTCGGTTGCGCCGCTGCTCACCGGGCTTTTGCACCTGCTCGATTCGTTCGAGGACATCGGGCTCGGATACCTCAGCCTCGATCGTCCCTCGGGCACGCTGTCGGGCGGCGAGGCACAACGGGTCAAGATGATTCGTCACCTCGGATCATCGCTGACCGACGTCACCTACGTGTTCGACGAGCCCACCGTCGGGCTCCACCCCCACGACGTCGCACGCATGAACTCGCTGCTGCTGCGTCTGCGGGACCAGGGCAACACCGTGCTGGTCGTCGAGCACGACCCGGAGACGATCGCCATCGCCGACCACGTCGTCGACCTGGGGCCCGGTGCCGGCACGGCGGGTGGCGCGGTCACCTACGAGGGCACCGTCGAGGGGCTGAGATCCAGCGACACGGTCACCGGGCGCCACCTCGACGACCGTGCGGTCCTCAAGTCGACGGTGCGGACGTCGAGCGAGGCGCTGGAGATACGCGGTGCCAACTCGCACAACCTGGTCGACGTCAACGTCGATATCCCGCTGGGAGTGCTCGTCGTCGTCACCGGCGTCGCCGGGTCGGGAAAGAGCTCGCTGCTGCACGGATCGTTGGCGGGCCGGGACGGGGTGATCGCCGTGGATCAGGGTGCGATCAAGGGGTCGCGCCGCAGCAACCCGGCCACCTACACCAAGGCGCTCGACCCGATCCGCAAGGCCTTCGCCACGGCCAACGACGTCAAGCCGGCGCTGTTCAGCGCCAACTCCGACGGTGCCTGTCCCGAGTGTAAAGGCGCCGGCGTCCTCTACACCGACCTGGGCGTCATGGCGGGCGTGGCCACCCCGTGCGAGGTGTGCGAGGGCAGGCGGTTTCAGGCGGAGGTGTTGGAGTACACGCTGGGCGGAAGGAACATCGCCGAGGTGCTCGCCATGCCGGTCGCCGAGGCGGAACGGTTCTTCGGCGGGGGCGGCGAGGGTCACAGCGACGGTGACGCCACGACACCTGCGGCGCAGAAGATCCTTGCCCGACTCGTCGACGTCGGGCTGGGGTACCTCCGCCTTGGTCAACCGCTGCCGACCCTGTCCGGTGGCGAACGTCAGCGACTCAAGTTGGCCACCCATCTGGGCGGGCGGGGCGGCATCTTCGTGCTCGACGAGCCGACCGCCGGGCTCCACCTCGCCGACGTCGAGCACCTGCTCGGCCTGCTCGACCGGCTGGTCGAGTCGGGCAGGTCGGTCATCGTGATCGAGCACGACCAGGCGGTGATGGCCCACGCCGACTGGATCATCGACCTCGGCCCCGGCGCAGGTCACGACGGAGGCCGGGTGGTGTTCGAGGGCACGCCCGCCGACCTGGCTGCCGACCAGAGCACCCTCACCGGCCGGCACCTGGCCGCCTACCTCAACACCTGAGCGGCGATTCAGGCAGTCACATCTCGACGACGGTCACATCTCGACGACGGAGCGGAGCACCTCGCCGGTGCCCATTTTTGCGAACGCCTCCTCGACACCGTCGATGCCGATGCGCTCGGTGACGAAGGCCTCCAACGGAAATCTGCCCTGCAGGTACAGGTCGACCAGTTCTGGGAAGTCACGGCTGGGCAGACAGTCGCCGTACCACGACGGCTTCAGCGCCCCGCCCCGACCGAAGAAGTCGATCATCGGCAGTTCGGGCATCACCATGTTGGGGGTGGGCACGCCCACCTGCACCACCGTGCCCGCCAGATCCCGGGCGTAGAACGCCTGCTTGAGTACCTCCGGGTGGCCGACCGCCTCCACCACCACGTCGGCGCCAAAACCACCGGTGGCCTCCCGAATGGCCTCGACCGCGTCCACCGCAGACGCGTCCACCGTATGCGTGGCCCCGAAGCTCTTGGCCCACTCCAGCTTCTTCGGGTCGCGGTCGACCGCCACGATGGTGGTGGCACCGGCCAACGCAGCTCCGGCGATCGCAGCGTCGCCCACGCCGCCGCAACCGAACACGGCCACCGAGTCGCCCCGGCCGACCTCTCCGGTGTTGACGCTGGCGCCGAAGCCGGCCATGACCCCGCAACCGAGCAGGCCTGCGACCGCCGGGTCGGCGGCAGGGTTCACCTTGGTGCACTGCCCGGCCGCCACCAGGGTGGCCTCGGCGAATGCGCCGATGCCCAGGGCCGGCGACAGTGGCGTGCCATCGGTGAGCGTCATGGGCTGAACGGCATTATGGGTGTTGAAGCAGTACTGAGGCCTGCCCTTGGCGCATGCCCGACACTCGCCGCACACCGCCCGCCAATTGAGCACCACGAAGTCGCCCACCTCGACCTCGGTGACGCCCTCGCCGACCGACTCGACGACGCCGGCGGCCTCGTGGCCGAGCAGAAACGGAAACTCGTCGGAAATGCCGCCCTCGCGGTAGTGAAGGTCGGTGTGACACACCCCGCAGGCCTGCACGGTCACGCGGGCCTCGCCGGGGCCGGGGTCGGGCACGACGATGTCGGTCACCTCCACCGGTGCACCCTCGCTGCGCGCAATCACTCCACGAACGGTCATCGACATCGCTGTGCCCCCTCGGCCTGGTCGGTGACCACCGACGATACTCGGCCGGGCCGGGTTCACCTGGCCCTCGCGACCGGACCCAACCCTCACCCAGGCAACGGCGTATCCGCGGCCTGCCAGCAGTACCAGGCCACCAGCGACCTGTAGGGCCGATACGGCTCGCCAAGCTTCGGCATCTGGTGCACCGACGGTGCCGAGACGTCGTGCGCCCTGGCCCATCCGGCCCGCACACCCACATCGGCGCAGGGCCACACGTCCGGGCGGCGCAGGGCACCGATGAGAAACATCTGCGCCGACCATTCGCCGATACCACGCACGCTGGTGAGCCGCTCGATGACCTCGGTGTCGGGTAACGACCCCAGGCGGCCCAGGCGCAGGCGCCCGTCGAGCACCCGGTCGGCGAGGTCGTGCACCGCCGCAACCTTGGCCCGCGACAGACCGGCGCCGCGCAGTTCGGCCTCGCCGGTGACCCGTATCGCACGCGGCTCGACGGGTGCCCCAACCACCGCCTCCACGCGCCCCCAGATGGCCGCCGCCGCCGCACCGGCCAGCTGCTGATAGGCGATCATGCGCGCCAGCGTGGCAAACCGCTCGCCGGCCGGGATGGGCCGACCCCATGCCGGCGCTCCGTGTCGGTCGATGAGCGCATCGATCTCGGGGGACCTGCCTCGAATGGCATCGATGCCCTCATAGACCCAACGAACCGCTCGTGCCATGGTGCGAGCCTTCCACTCAACCCGGTCGGTCCACCACTGCGGAACGAACGGCGCCACCGGTACGATCCGGTCATCGTTGACGAACCCACCATTGCGCCCGGCGCTGCACCCGTCCTTGGTTCGAGCGGGATGGACCCGCACGTTCCGACGCTGTTCGACGCGATCGCCTCGCACCGCCCAACCGCCGCCGCCATTCGAACACGCAACCACACCACCACGTGGGCGGACTTGGCGTCCCGTACCGATGCGCTCGCGGCGGCACTGGCGGCCACCGGGATCGGTCGTCGCTCCACAGCAGACGATGGTCCGGCCCAACCGTGGGAGTGCCCCAACCCACGCGTGGCCCTGTACCTCCACAATCACCCGGCCTACCTGGAGGCCATGGTCGGTGCGTGGAAGGCCGGGGCAACAGCGATGAACGTCAACTACCGCTACCGCGCCACCGAACTTGTCGACCTCCTCAATGACGGCACACCGGAGGCGATCGTGTACCACCGGTGCTTCACACCAACGCTGCACGAGGTACTGACCCGGCTGCAGATCGTGCCCAGGTTGCTGGTGTGTGTGCCTGACGAGTCCGACCACGACCTTCTGCCGGGTGCGATCCTGTACGAGGACCTGCTGAGGGCGGCCGGGCCGCTGGACAACGAGGTGCGACGCCAATGGAGTCACGAGGACCGGTACCTGGTGTACACCGGCGGCACCACCGGCACGCCAAAGGGGGTGCTGTGGCGCCAGAGCGATTTTGCGGTCTCGGCGCTGGGTTTCGCCCCGGCAGCGCTCAGCCGGGGGGTCACCGAGTGGGCACGCCGGTTGCCGCCGGACGGCCCGGCCACGTTGCCTGCTCCCCCGTTCATGCACGGTGCCGCCCATTGGAACGCACTGGCCGCATGGCTCAAGGGCGGCACCGTCGTCCTGCCGGAACATCCTGAGCGATTCGATCCCGACGCGGTGCTCGATGCCGTGGAGTGGGGTGCCGCGTCGGCGCTGATCATCGTGGGGGATGCCTTCGCTCGTCCCCTGCTGGAGGCCGACCGAGGGCGTCACCGCGAGCTGGCCTCGCTGCGTCACCTGCTGACCGGCGGCGCAACCCTGTCGCCGGCGGTCAAGGCACAGCTCATCGAACGGTGGCCGCACCTCACCGTGGTGGACGTGCTCGGCAGCTCGGAGTCGGGGAGACAAGCCGTGCACAGGCATCGTGCAGTCACAGCCGTGCACAGGCATCGTGCAGTCACAGCCGTGCACAGGCATCGTGCAGTCACAGCCGTGCACAGGCATCGTGCAGTCACAGCTCGTGAGGCCGTACCGGACGCCCGGGTCTTTCAGCCCGACGACGCCACGGTCATCCTCAACGAATCGGTTTCGGCGATCATCGAGCCACCGGCCGCCGGCGAGCAGTCGGAGGTCGGATGGTTGGCCCGGCGGGGTCGGGTTCCGCTGGGGTACCTCGGCCATCCACAACGCACGGCGGCAACGTTCCCGGTACTCGACGGGCAGCACCTGGCCGTCACCGGGGACCGGGCCCGGTACACCCTCGCCGGCGACGACCAACTGCGGATCGAACTGCTGGGTCGCGAATCGGCCTGTATCAACACCGGAGGCGAAAAGGTGTTTGCCGAGGAGGTTGAGGTCTGCCTCAACCGGCACCCGGCGGTGGTCGACCTGCTGGTTGCCCCGGCCGTCGACGAGCAGTTCGGTCAGGCGGTCGGAGTCGTGGCGGCCCTGAGGCCCGGTGCCTCGGTGAACCTGGACGACCTTCGGCAGTTTGGACGCCTGTCGTTGGCCGACTACAAGCTGCCTCGACGCCTGGTGGTGGTGGACGAGGTGGTGCGCTCTCCAAGTGGCAAACCCGACTATCGCTGGGCTCGGAGCCAACTCGACCGATGAGCGGCGGTACGCTCGTGGCCATGAGGGGCCCCGAGCGTGACGCAACCGGCTCCCGGAAGTCATCAAGCGACCCGGTGCTGGGCATGTTCCGGCGACCGAGCGGCTCGCGATTTCGGCGTTCGTCAGATGTGCTGATCGAGCCGAAGGAGCACGGGCGCCTGCGTGCCGCTGCGCTGGCCGCCGAACTGGCAACCGGAAAGCGGGAGGAGACCTCCGCCGACGCCCACCGCAGCGTCCTGTTGCGCGTCGGCCGGATGACGTTGGGCTTCACCGTGATGCTGGTCGGTGTCATCATGCTGGTGATTCCAGGTCCAGGGTGGCTGGGCATCGCCGCAGGTCTGGCGATCCTGTCCAAGGACGTGGTGTGGGCCGACCAGGCCCTGCACTTCATTCGCGAGAAGATCCCGGGCGTACCCGCCGACGGGCGGATCCCCCGCTCGACCTGGCTGGTCATTGGGCTGTTGACCGCGTCGGGCATCGCGGTTGGGATCTACCTCAAAACCGGTGCATGAGCGGTCGGCCCGGTGCGTCTCGTCGCCCCGGCGACAGCGTGGAGCGTGCCGCCTGGCCACTCGACCGTGCCATGGATTTGCAGGCCACGCTGGGCCGACTGCGCGGAGGCTCCGCTCCGACCCGATGGCTCCGAGCCGACCGTGCGTTGTGGGTGGGCAGCCGGCGATCGGGTCCGGCAACGTTGGGGCTTCGGATCGTCGACGACTCGGTCCTGGCGGTGGCCGTGGGCGACGGCGCTGCCGAGGCGCTCGACAACGTCCCCACGCTGATCGGGCTGGACGATCACCATCGACAACTCTTCGAGGTCCACCCTCCTGCTCTGGCACGGTTGGCCCGCCGACGCACGGGCTTTCGGATGGGAGCCACCGGCGACCTCTCCGGCGCCTTGTTTCCTGCCGTGCTGGGCCAACGGGTCACCGCCGGAGAGGCCCACGGATCGTGGACGGCGTTGTGCCGCGACCTGGGCGAAGGCGCCCCCAACGACCCCAGCCTGAACGTGCTGCTCGGCGAGGCCGAGCTGCCGACGCTGTTGGTTCCGCCCCAACCCAGGGTGTTGGCCCGACTGGCCGCGCATGAGTTACACCGCTACGGGGTGGACCGCTCCCGGGGCGACCTTCTCGTGGGTCTGGCTCGGCGGGCAGCGACCATCGACGCCCTGGTGACGCTCCCACCTGCCGACGTGCGCCGGCGCCTGATGACCCTGCCCGGGGTGGGGCCCTGGACGGCGTCGATCGCCACCCGCGTGGCACTGGGCGACCCGGATGCCGTGTTGATCGGTGACCTGCATCTGCCATCGACCGTCGCCTGGGCGCTGGCCCGCGAGGAGCGAGCCGACGACGACCGCATGCTGGAGTTGCTTGCGCCCTATGCCGGCAACCGGGCAAGGGTTCAGCAGTTGATCAAGTCGACCCGTATTCGGGCGCCCCGCCGAGCCTCCAGGTACAAGCCTCTCCCCATCGCCTCCATGTGATCCACAGCAGCTCACAGGCCGTCCCCAAGATCGCCGCGAAAGACACAGGGTTGTCCTCTTCCTCCCCACAGGGTGAAGGGCGTACCGTCGTCACATGGCAGCTTTTGAGGTTCACCTGCGGGACGGTTCCACCCATCGCGTCGACGACGTGGACGCCTACCAGCCCGAACGAACGATGACGACGTTCTTTCGGTCAAACAACGCCCGGCGCGCAATCGACTGCTGGTCGGAACGGGTGGCCAGCTTCCGTACCGACCAGCTCCTGGTCATCCGCGCAACCGCCTGTGAGGCACCGTCAAGCGGTTCAGCCGGCGGCACGACCACCCGGGTTGCGCCGGTGGCGTTGATCTCGGCCTGAGCACGGGATGGGGCCGGGACTGCGGGAGAACCGGCGGTAGTCTGGACCGGTGGAGGCCTGCTTGATTGATGAGGGCGGTGCGGCGCCGTGCCCACGCATCCTCGTGATCGTGCCCGCCTACAACGAGGAGGCGTCGATCGCGACGCTGCTGCAACGCTTCGAGACGGTTCGGCGCAGTCTCCCCAACCTGGACCTGCTGGTGGTCGATGACGGATCGATCGACGGCACCGTCAGCGAAGTCCGCCGGATGGGGGTTGCGGTCGCGCCCATGCCGATTCACCTGGGGATCGGCGCCGCACTGCGCACGGGATTCCGCCATGCGGTCGATGCCGGCTACGACGGCGCCATCCAATTGGATGCGGACGGTCAGCACGATCCGTGCGAGATCAGACGCATCCTGGTCGGGTTGGCCGACGGGGCCGACCTGGTGATCGGCACCCGGTTCGACCCCGCCGACGAGGTGCCCGGCGACCGGTACCTCCCCTCGGCCCAACGGGCGCTGGCCATGCGCTGGATGCGCCTTGGGGTCAGGCTCCACACCGGCGCCCGCCACACCGATCCGTCCAGTGGCTTTCGGGGGTTCTCCCGGCCGATGTGTGAGTCGTTCGCCCGCGAGTACCCGTTGGACTACCTCGAATCGGTTGAGGCACTGATCTCAGCCCATCTGCTGGGGTTCCGGGTGGTGGAGGTGCCCATCACGGGCCGGGCGCGCGTCGCCGGTGTCCCGTCGCACCGTGGGCATCGCTTGGGCTTTCACTACCTGCGCATGTGGATGGCGTTGATGCTGCAGCGACGAAGGCGGGCCTGACGTGTGGCGGGTGCTCGCGGCCGTGTGGGCCGTGGCGTCGGTGGGCACGGTGGTGTGGTTCATTCGTCTCGGTCGGCTTCGCGTCAAGTATGCGGTTCCCACGATGGGGCTGGGGGTCCTCGTGGGCCTGCTGGCGGCCTGGCCTCGCATGGCCTGGTCGTTGGCCGACCGTCTGGGTGTTGGATCGCCGATGGGCCTCATCGCGTTGCTGGTGCTGGCGTACGCCTCGGGGATGTCGCTGGTCGCGGTTCGAGAGCTGAGCCGGTTGGAGGCCCGCACCCGGTCGCTCGCCGAGGCGGTCGCCCTCCTCGATGCACGAACCCACGACACCCAACAACAGCAGCCGGCCGTGCGCGTCGTAAAACCCGGCGACGGTCCCTCCGACTGAGCGACCCGCGTGAAGACCACTATCATCTCCCGGGTCATGAGACGGCTCCTCGGCAGGTTGGAGCAGTGGAGGCCTTGGCCGATCGCTGCGCTGGCCCTCGTCTCCTACGTGCCGTTGTTGTTGACCCACCGTGGCCAGGTCGGAGCCGACACCAAGAGCTACCTCTACCTCAATCCGGGCAAGCTGTTGGCCGACGCTCCCTGGCTCTGGGAAACCGGGGTTGGTCTTGGCACCGTCACCCACCAGAACATCGGCTACCTGTGGCCGTCGGGCCCGTTCTACTGGTTCTTCGACACGCTCGGAGCGCCCGACTGGATCGCTCAGCGGCTCTGGTTGGGCACGATCATCTTCGCCGCGGGCATGGGCGTCCGCTTCATGCTGCGCACGCTGCGCTGGGAGCTGCCCGGCGCCACGGTCGCCGCGTTCTCCTATGCGCTCAGCCCCTTCCTGTTGCATTACGGGGCTCGCATCTCGATCATCCTGTTGCCGTTCGCCGGGCTTCCCTGGCTGATCGGGTTCACCATTCGGGCCCTGCGTCGTGGCGGCTGGCGCGATCCGGCCGCATTCGCGCTGATCACCCTGACGGTCGGCGGGATCAATGCGACCTCGCTGTTGCTGGTGCTGGTCGGCCCCGCCATGTGGGTGGCGTACGCGCTGTTCGCGGAACGAGAGGTCACCTGGGGCCGTGTGCTGGCGGTCGGAGCCCGCATCGGCTCGCTGACGCTGATCAGTTCGCTGTGGTGGATGGCCGGGCTGATGCTGCAGGGCAACTACGGCATCCCGATCCTCGACTACACCGAGACCTACAAGGTGGTGGCCACCGCATCGACCGCACCGGAGGTGATGCGGGGGCTCGGCTATTGGTTCTTCTACGGCAGCGACTCCCTTGGCCCCTGGATCTCGGGGGCGGTCACCATGGTGCAGAACCCACTGGTGCTCACCGTCAGCTTCCTGCTGCCGGGCCTGGTGGTGCTGTCGGCGCTGTTCACCCGCTTCCGTTACCGGGCCTACTTCGTGATGATGGTGGTCGTCGGTGCGCTCATCTCGATCGCATCGCACCCCTACGAGTCACCGACACCCGCCGGGGCGATCTTCAAGGCGGCCACCGGCACCGACGCGGGGCTTGCGTTTCGATCCACCCCCCGCGCCATCCCGCTGTTGGCGCTCGGCGGGGCCGTCTTGTTGGCGGCGGGCATCTCGGCGGTGGCGACGGTCCGCCCACGCCTCAGGGTGCCCGTTGCGCTGGCCGTGGTGGCGCTGATCGGAATCAATCAGGCTCCCCTCTTTCAGGGCCGCATGGTCGACAACAACCTGCAGCGCTCAGAGAACATCCCCGAATACTGGAACGAGGTGGCAGCACGCCTTGATGCCGGCGACCGTGACACCCGGGTGCTGGCGATGCCCGGCATCGACTTCGCCAGCTACACCTGGGGCAACACGGTCGACCCGATCACGCCGGGGCTGATCGATCGCGACTTTGCTGCCCGCGAGTTGATCCCCTACGGGTCGTTCGCTTCGGCCCAATTGATGATGGCGGTCGACCTGCCCTACCAGGAGGGCACGGTCAACCCTGCCGCGCTCGGCCCCATATTGCAGATGATGTCGGTGGGCGACCTGGTCACCCGGAACGACCTTCGCTTCGGACGGTACCGCTCACCCCGGCCGCGAAAGTTCTGGGACCAGATGCTTCAAGTATCGGGCCTGGGCGATCCCGAGTGGTTCGGCCCCGACGTGTCCGACGCGCCCGATCCCGTCGTCCCGCTGATCGACGAGATCGAACTGGGCATGGACCCGACGCTGCCGGACCCGCCCTCGGTCGGTGTCTTTCCGGTGGAGGATCCTCGGCCGATGCTGCGCACCGAGTCGGCGGATGCCCCGCTACTGGTGGCGGGCGACGCCCACGGCCTGGTGTCCGCCGCCGGCGCCAACCTGGTCGACCCTGACCGCCCGGTCTTCTATTCCGCGACCTTCGCCGACGATCCCGACGCGCTCCGCGCGCTGGCCGCCGAACCGGGGGCCGAACTGGTGGTCACCGATTCCAACCGCAAGCAGGGTCTGCGATGGGGTTCGGTGCGCGAAAACCGCGGTTACACCGAGCGGGCCGACCGCAAGCCGATCATCCCCGACGTCACCGACAACCGCCTGGATGTGTTCCCGGATGCCGGCACCGACACACAGAGCGTGGTGGAGACCCGCGGCGGAGCCACCGTTGACGCCACCACCTACGGGAACGGGGTCAGCTACACCCCGGGCGACAAGCCCGCCTTCGCGGTCGACGGCTCGCTGCGTACGGCGTGGCGAACCGGCGCGTTCGGCAAGCTGACCGAGGATGCGCTGCAACTCACCTGGGACTCCCCGGTCACCACCGACACGGCCACCCTCGTGCAGAGCCAGCGCAAGGTGAACCGCTACATGACCGAGGTGGAGCTCAGCTTCGACGATGGTTCGGGCGTTTTCACCGACCCGATTCATGTTGACCTGGGCGAGGAGTCGCTGAGCCCGGAAGGTCAGGTGATCGACTTCCCGAAGCGAACCTTCAAGCGACTCCGTTTGGAGATTCTCGACACCAACGTGGGTGAGTTGGCCGACTACGGCAAGGTGTCCGAGGTGGGCATCGCCGAGCTCAAGGTGGCCGACACCACCCTTGAGGATGTGGTTCGCCCGCCGACGGACCTGTTGGACACGCTTGGCGTCGCCGGCACCAACCGTCCGCTGGCCATCGTGCTGAAGCGGGCCGCAGCCAATCCGGAGGAGGTTGTGCTCGACGACGAAGAGCCGTCGATGGTGCGAACCCTGTCGGTGCCCGCCACGCGCACCTTCGGCGTCGAGGGGCTGGCTCGGGTGCCGTTGGAGCAACCCGACGAGAGCATCGACGCCATTCTGGGCATCCCCGACGCCTCCAACGGCGGTGTCACAGCGTCCTCGAAGGCCCGGCTGCCCAACCTTCGGGCTCGTTCCGCCTCGGCCAACGACGGTGACACGTCCACCGCCTGGCAGGGACCGGTCAACCAAGGCGCCGGCCTCTGGCTGAACTTTGAGTATCCCAAGGCGATCACGGTGAACGACCTCCAGTTCACCTACCTCAACGACGGCCGGCATTCCACGCCATCGGTCATCCATCTCGAAGGCGCCGACGGTGCCGGTGCCCCCATCGACATCCCAGCCGCCGAGCCGGGTGACCAGCGCGGTGACACCACCACCGTTCGGTTGGCGTTGCCCAAGTCCGTGAGCGGGACGAGCCTGCGCCTGGTGATCGACCAGGTTCGGCCTCGAAGCACCCGTGAGTGGTTCAGCCACTCAACGGTGAACCTGCCGATCGGTATCGCCGAGGTGGGCTGGGGAGGCCCAACCGTGCCGCCCGCCCCGCCGCGCCTGGCGCCCACGTGCCGCAAGGATCTGCTCTCGCTCGACGGCACTCCCGTTGGGATCGTGCTCGACGCAACCACCGACGACCTCCTCGACAGAATTCCGGTGCCCATTCGCAGCTGCGACACCGGCGGGTCGAAGGCCGCGGCGCCCACCATCGAGTTGGGCCCCAAGCCATCGTTGCTGCGCACCACCCCCGGCCTCAAGACGGGCGTGGACATCGACGAGCTGTGGCTTCGGTCGGCCGCCGGTGGTTCGGCCGTGACGCCAACGTCGCCCGACCGCCCGACGCAGGCCGGGGTGCAACCGCAAGGCCCAACCGCTGCTCCACCGGCCACCACCACCAAACGAACCTCCCGCCTCACGTACCGGGCATCGGTCTCCGATGCCACCGAGCCGTATTGGTTGGTCATGGGCCAGTCGTTCAATCCGGGGTGGCACCTCACCACGTCCGACGGCACCGACCTGGGGCCCTCAACCCTGGTCAACGGCTTCGCCAACGGGTGGAGGATCGATCCCGCCAAGGTCGGCCCGGACGCCACATTCGTCGTCGAGTGGACCCCGCAACGAACCGTCTGGATTGCCTTGGCGCTCTCGCTGTTCGGAGTGCTGATCACCCTGGCGGTTGCGGCGTTCGACCCGAACCTGCTCGCCGGGCGACGCAACCTGGCCGGAGCCCGGGTGTCGCGGGTACTGGCGCTTCCACCCATGGACCGATTCGGCGTGCCGCGCCCGGCCCTCAAGGCCGCTGTGGTGGCCGTGATCGCCGGCTTGGCGGGCATCGCGGCTTTTGGCGTTCCGATCGGCGTGCTCGCAGGCGTCCTCACGTTTGCCGTGTTGGTCCGACCTGCCACGTGGCCGGTTCTTCGGGCGGTGGGCGTCGGCGGATACGCCCTCGGTGCGTTGTACGTGATCGCCAAGCAGTTGCGCAACGGCTACGAACTGGGCTTTGAGTGGCCCAACCTGTTCCCGGCCGCTCACCTGCTGGTTTTGGTCTCCCTGGCCATGGTTGCCGTCGACGTGCTGGTCGAGGGCCTGCTCGGTGGTTGGCGCCGAACCATGGACGATACGGAGGAAGAACCTTGACCGAAACGTCGTTGAATGCGCCGATTTCCACCGGCCCGACGGTCGATGCGGGCCCGCTGAGCGACGCCGGCCGGGCACGCATGGTGGAGTTGGCCGACCAGGCCGGAGTTCGTCGAATCCACATGCTGGGCTGGCGTGACCTGGACGACGACGAGGCCGGTGGGTCGGAGGTGCATGCCTCGACCGTGGCGGCCCTGTGGGCCCAGGCCGGCCTCGAGATCACCATGCGTTCCTCGGCATCGGTGGGGCGAAGCGCCGTGGGTTTTCGAGACGGCTACCGGGTGGTGCGCCGCGGGTCTCGGTACGGCGTCTTTCCTCGTGCTGCGGCAGCCGAGATCACCGGACGACACGGCCCCTGCGATGCGCTGGTCGAAATCTGGAACGGCATGCCCTTCGCCTCACCGCTGTGGTGGCGGGGCCCGCACGCGGTGTGGTTGCATCACGTGCACGGCCCCATGTGGAACATGGCGTTGGGCGACACGCTGGGCCGGGTCGGTCGGCTGTTGGAGGAACGCCTCGCTCCCCCGCTCTATCGACGCGTCCCGGTCGTCACGCTGTCGCAGTCATCGGAAGCAGAGTTGATCGACGAACTCGGTTTTGATCGCGCGCGTGTCGGGGTGGTCGAGCCCGGCATCGATGCCCGCTACAGCCCCGGTGGGTCACGTTCCGACACCCCTTTGGTGGTGGCGGTGGGACGCCTGGCGCCGGTCAAGCGCTTTCCCATGTTGATTCGCGCGGCTGCTCGCGCCCGAGAGCGCATCGGCGACCTGCAGTTGGTGATCGTCGGTGAGGGCTACACCCGGCCCGACGTGGTGGCCACCATCGACGAGGTTGGTGGTCACCACTGGGTTCGGCTGGCCGGCCACGTCAGCGACGACGAGCTCATTGGGCTGTACCGATCCGCATGGTGCGTGGCATCGGCGTCAGAACGGGAGGGCTGGGGCATGACCCTCACCGAGGCGGCGGCGTGCGGTACCCCGGCGGTCGTCACCAACATCGCCGGTCACTCCGACGCCACCCGAGACGAACTCAGTGGGCTGCTCTGTGACGGTGAGGAGGGGCTCACCGACGGCCTGGTTCGCCTGCTTGGCGACGCCACGTTGCGGGCCAGGCTTCAGGCCGGCGCGCTCGCCCGGGCCGCAGAGCTCACCTGGGAACACACCGCCATCGCCAACCTCGAGGTGCTCTGCACCGGCTCGGTGAGTTCTGCTCGACCCACCGGCGGGGCGTAGCCCGCGCTACCGGCCAAGGTACCGGCTCGGAGGCGGGCCAAAGCGGTGCCGCAGGTAGTCCCTGACCCCGTCACGGCGAGCTGCGGCGTCAAACACCAGTGGCCGACGCGTCGGGCGCACGCTTCCATCGAGCAGCTGGTAGGCGCTGATCAACAGCCGTATGAACGCGTGGTAACGGCCCGAGTGGGTGCGCACCAGCAGCAACGTGTTGCGGTGCTGTAGGTAATCGACCAGCGCCACGCTGGAGCCCAGATGGGTGTTGGTCACGCGGGCCCCGCGAACCAGGCCGACCCTCCAATGGTGCCGGCGGGCACGGATGCCCAGGTCGGCCTCCTCGCAGTACGCAAAGTATCGCTCGTCGAACAGGCCGATCTCCTCCAGCGTCGCCCGGCGGGCCACCATCAGCGTGCCGTGGGGGTAGTCCACCTCCTCCCACCCATCTGGGCCGGGCGCCCCAGCGTCACTTCGAGGTTTCATCACCAAACCTCCAAAATACGGGTCCATCACGGGGATCGAGCCATCGCCCACGTCGGCACAGGCGAGGCCCGCCCGGGGGCGTCGCCCGAGCGCAGCCCCCATGAGCGCCAGGCAATCGTCGGCCGGTGCGGCGTCATGGGGCGCCAACGCCACCCATTGGGTGTCGTGGGTGGTCAACCAATGCCTGAGCCCTGCGTTGGCGCCGGGGCCGAACCCCAGGTTCCCGCCCGCTTCCAACAGCTCGATGGCCACCGGGCCCCCCGCGTGGGCCGCCATGGCCTCGCGTATGGCCTTGAGGTGGTCCGCGCCGGAGCCGTTGTCAACCACGATCAGCCGCTCCAGGCCGGCTTGCAGCAGCCACGAGTCCAAGACGCCAAGCAGCGAATCCGATGCGTTCCGATGGATCAGCAGCCCGGTGAATCGTTGCACGCGCTCAGCTTCCCCCGGGCTGGTACGGTCCCGCCAAATGAAGCCGGGGGCCGTCGAGTTGGAGACACAGCGTTGAACACCGAAGAACTGAACCGTGACCTGACCGCCGAGCAACAGGCGCTGGACGACGTGCTGGCTCCGTTGACCGACGAGCAGTGGTCACTCCAAACCCCGAGCCCGCGCTGGAGCGTCGCCGATCAGGTGGCCCACCTCACCTATTTCGATCGTGCGGCCGTGACGGCGATGGGCGACCCGGACGCGTTCACCGCCGAGGTGGAGGCGCTGATCGGCGCCTTGGGCACCGGCTCGGCAGCGGACAGCGCCGAGGCGATGGACCGTCACACGCTGGAGCAGTATCGGGTGCTGACACCGGCGGAGCTCCTGGCGACCTGGCGGCGGGGCCGCAGCCAACTGAGCGACGCAGCCATGTCACTCGACGATGGTGACCGGGTGCCGTGGTTCGGACCGTCGATGAGTTCGCGTTCGTTTCTGACCGCCCGGCTGATGGAGGTGTGGGCCCACGGCCAAGACGTCTGTGACGCGGTCGGGGTGGCTCGGGAACCGACCGCTCGCCTGGCCCACATCGCGCGTTTGGGGTTTCTCACCCGGGGCTGGTCGTATGTCAACCGGGGCATGGATGCTCCGGTGACCGAACTGCGGGTTCAACTCGATGGCCCTGGTGGCGAGCGGTGGACCTTCGGACCCGAGCATGCCGCCCAGCAGGTCACCGGTGACGCCGAGGAGTTCTGCCTGGTGGTCACCCAACGCCGTCACGTCGACGACACCTCGCTTCGGGTCGTGGGGGACGATGCCCTCGGTTGGATGACCCAGGCCCAGGCGTTCGCCGGCCCACCGACCGACCCTCCGGTCCCAACGTAGGGCTTCGCCAAGCTTCGACGATTCGCCCTCGGTGCGGGCGTGGGGTCAGCTCGCCGCCCGACTCCGTGCGTACTGCACCAGTTGCAGCAGGCTGTTCCTGGTGGCGCCGTTCCTTCTGGCATCGGTGTAGAAGATCGGGACGCCGGCAGCCACGGTCAGTGCCTCTCGAACCTCCACGAGCGAATGGTAGGCGTTGGCATAGAAGCAGTTCACTGCGACGACGAACGGGAGGCCGCTCCGCTCGAACGAGTCGATCACCAGGAACGAGTCTGAGAGCCGACCGGTGTCGACCAGCACCACCGCGCCGAGCGCTCCACAGATCAGGTCGTCCCATCCCGAGAGCAGGCGCTCCTGTTGCGGGGCCCCGAAGAGATGAACGATCAGGTCGTCGCCCAGGGTGACCCGACCAACGTCCGTCGCCGCCTCGGCGGTCCGGGGTTCAGTCTCTGAAACCGAGTTGATGAAGGTGGTTTTACCCACGCCGAGGCCTCCGGCGACCACGATCTTCACGGGAACCGTCACCGGGGGCGGCGGGGTCATCGATCCGGAGGGCGCTTCAGCCTGTCGACCAGACCGCGCCGCTCGGCTCTCAACGGTCTCGACCATGCCCGAAACAACCAGGTCGGCCACCAGCACCCGCACCACACCCAGGCCCAAACCTCGGCGGGCCGCGATCTGGGCAAGCGAGATCGGCCCGCGGAGCAGAGCCAGGATCGAACGCTCCTCAGCGCCGAGGGTGGGGGCGGCCGCTCGCCCGGTTGAGCGCACCAACGTTTCGATTGGGATGTCGAAGCAAGGCCGGGTTCGACCCTTCGTGACCGAGTAGGGGCGAATGAGGCGCCCACCCAGATGCGGCTCGTGGTCGCCGTTGTCAACCTCGGGTGAGGGGTGGTCCAACATCGTCAGCGACCAACTTCTGCCCGAAGCGCGGCGCCATGGCCCCGAACCGGCAGCGACTGACCGGGCACAACCGGGTGGGCCTCGGCGTTCTTTGGAGATGCGTTCGGGCCTGGCCCGCCCTCAGGCGCCGCAATCGGCTCCACCAGGTGCATGGGCAACGTCACCGCTGCGATCACGCCCCCGGCCCGGCCCGGCAACAATCGCACCGAAATCCGGTGCCGGGCCGCCAGTGCTGCGACCACCAGGAAACCAAGCGAAGGGCCCGACCCCATGCTCGGGCCCACTTCCGGCGGGGAGGCGAGCCGTTCGTTGACCTCCGACATGAGTTCGGCGTCCATGCCCGGTCCGTCGTCGGTCAGGGTCACGGCGTAGCCACCGTCGGGGGTGGTCCGGCCGGCCACCCCCACGGTGGTTTCCGGCGACGAGTGCCGGGTGCTGTTCTCCATCAGCTCGGACAACAGGTGGGTCAGGTCTGCAGCGGCGCTGCCACGCACGTTCGCCTTCGCCATCTCGCCAAGATCGAGACGTTGATAGTCCTCAACCTCCCCGATGGCCGCCCTCACCACGTCGGTGAGCAGCACCGACCTGGAGCGTTGTCTGCATGGTTCGGCCCCGGCCAGGAGCAACATCGACGCCTCGTTTCTGCGCATGCGGGTGGCGAGATGGTCGAGATGGAACAGTCGCTCCAGCTGATCCGGATCCTGCTCGGTTGATTCCAGGGAGTCGAGGTATCGAATCTGGCGGTCGAGCAGGCCCTGGTTGCGCCGGGCCAGGTTGATCCACGCATCGGCACCCGCCGGACCGAGGTCGTTGATCTTCGGCGGGACGATGCCCGGGTTGTCCAGCGAGCGCTTGACGCCCCAGGCAACCAGTGCGGTCAACACCAGGCCTGCGGCGGCGATGGCCACGACCATCCAGATCGTGTCGGTGGCCTCAGCGACCCGCACCGCCGACGCGTTCAGCGCCAAGTCCAGCACCTCGGTCTGGGCCGTATCGAAGGCCATGATGGCGGCCACGGCATCGGAGCCGAGCTTGGCCGAGTCGGTGGGGCGCTCGTCGGCGGGTGCCTTCGTATCCAAGGCTTGCATCAGCCCGTCGGCATGACGGACCGCCTCGGTGTGTCGCGCACGGTTGAGAATTGCCCGTTCGGCGGCATCGGCCGGCGTGGTGCGGGACGTCAGGTTCAGCGCATCGAGGCGCTCACCTGCAACCTCGAACCGGTCCTGGGCCACCTTGTCGACCTCACCGGGGGCGCTGACCAGCACGGCGTAGGCGAACCGGCTGCCGTTGGCCGCCATGGTCTGGTCCAGCACGAGGCCGGCCGAAAGGTCGATGGCCGGGCTGGTGGCGCCGGCCAGGGACGTGCTCATTTCGGTTGCGATATCGGCTCGGGTGGCGAGGTCCTCAAGGCGATCGACGGCGTCGTCCTGACCTGTGTTCTCCACCAGGGATCGAACGTTGGGCAGTTCCGACACCATGGCGCGGTACCGGGCACTCAGCCGGGCAACGCTGCCGTCCGGGTCCTCGACGTGAACCGCAGCCAGGCCGGCCGTCGACCTGGCGAAGGCCTCGTCGGTGGTCGATCGAGCGCCGGCGAGTTGGTCGGCCGTTGCGGGATCACCGGAGGCCATGAAGGACGCCGACAGCACCTGCTCGGCCCGCAGGGCCGCCTGAGCCCGCCCAGCGTCGGCGAACGCACGAACCAGCGCACGGTCGTTGAGCGCCAAGGAGCGCTGCTCACGCTGCCCGCTCACGAAGACGGCGGTGAGCACACCCAGTGCAATGAGGGGCACGGCAACGACGACAAGGAGTCGTCTCCCAACCCTCAAGCGAGTCTTCATCGACGCTTCTCCCGATTCCGAGCCGACGAGCCGTGGTGGACCGTCCTCGTTCCATCGGACAAAGGCCAGGGGTTGTGAGGCTTCCGTCCTCAGGAGGGCGGTGGCTGGGTACCTACAGGGGGCGGTCGCCCGGCAGGACCGGCGAAGGAAGGTCGGTGTGGCCCATCAGCGCCCTGTCCACCGACGCAGCGCAGGCTCGCCCTTCGGCGATGGCCCACACGATCAGGCTCTGTCCCCGACCCATGTCGCCGCACACGTACACCCCGTCGACGCTGCTGGAGTAGGTGTCGTCGCGTGCCACGTTGGACCGGGCGTCGCGTTCCACCCCAAGTTGAGCCAGCAGCGGTGACTCATCGGGTCCGGTGAAGCCCATGGCCAGGAACGCCAGTTCCACCGGCAGTTCGGTCTCGGTGCCCGGCACCTCATCGAAGCTGGGGCGCCCATCGACCAGGTGCTGTTCCACTTCGACGTAGCGCAGCCCCCGCAGGCGGCCGGCGTCGTCGAGGAGGAATGCCTTGGTCGACACCGCATAGATGCGTTCGCCCCCTTCCTGATGAGCTGAGGACACCTTGTAGGTAAACGGCCAGCCGGGCCAGGGGTGGGCATCGGAGCGTAGGTCGGGGGGCCGCTCCATGATCTCGAACTGGTGCACCGACGTGGCCCCTTGGCGGAGGGCCGTGCCAAGGCAGTCGGCCCCCGTGTCACCGCCGCCGATGATCACCACCGCCTTGCCCCTGGCCGAGATCGACGGCTCGTCAAAGTCGCCCTCCTGCACACGGTTGGAGAGCGGCAGGTACTCCATCGCCTGATACACGCCCGTGGCCTCGCGACCCGGGATGGGCAGGTCACGCCAGTTGGTGGCCCCGCCGGCCAACACCACGGCGTCACAGCCGCTGCGAAGTTCGGCCGCCGAGACGTCGACGCCCACGTCGGTGTTGGTGACAAACCTGGTGCCCTCGGCCCGCATCTGAGCCAGGCGCCGGTCGATCACCCGCTTCTCCAGCTTGAACTCGGGAATGCCGTAGCGGAGCAGACCACCGACGCGGTCGGCGCGCTCGTAGACGGTCACCAGGTGGCCCGCCCGGGTGAGCTGTTGGGCCGCCGCCAGCCCCGCCGGGCCGGAGCCCACCACGGCGACCGATTTTCCGGTCAGGTGGCCGGGCGGCACCGGGCGAACCCAGCCCTCCTCCCAGGCCCGATCGATGATCTCAAACTCCACCTGCTTGATCGTGACCGGGTCGGCATTGATGCCCAGCACGCATGCCGATTCGCATGGGGCGGGGCAGAGTCGCCCGGTGAAGTCGGGAAAGTTGTTGGTGGCGTGCAGCGCCTCGATGGCCTCGCTCCACCGGCTGCGGTAGATCAGGTCGTTCCAGTCGGGGATCAGGTTGCCCAGCGGACAGCCCTGATTGCAGAAAGGAACCCCACAGTCCATGCAGCGACTGGCCTGCGCCTCCAGCGAACCGGCGGGAAAGTCCTCGTAGACCTCGCGCCAATCCTTGAGGCGCACCGGCACGGCGCGAGGCGGCGGCAACTCCCTGTTCACTTCCAAAAACCCGCGTGGGTCACCCATCATTAACTCCTTAACTTCGTGCTGCGGCCATGACGGCCTCGAGGGTTGCGTCGGTGTCCAGCCCGTCCGCCGCTGCCTTGGCCGTCACGTCCAACACCCGCCGGTAATCGGTGGGCATCACCTTGACGAACTCGCCGACGGCCTCCGCCCAGCGGTCGAGCAGCCGGGCTGCCACCGCCGAGTCGGTCAATGCACGGTGGCGTTCGAGGACCTCGCGCAGAAACGCTCCGTCCCCGGCCTGCCCGGCATCATCGCCGACCGTTCTGTCATCGAGACGTGTCAGCTCCACCATTTCGGGGTTGTGGTTGAGCCCAAGTTGGGCATCGGGGTCCCACACATAGGCGATGCCGCCCGACATGCCGGCGCCAAAGTTGCGGCCCGTCGGCCCGAGGATGACGGCCCGTCCACCGGTCATGTACTCGCAGCCGTGATCACCCACGCCCTCGGTCACCACGAGGGCACCCGAGTTGCGAACGCAGCAGCGCTCCCCCACCACGCCCCGGGCGAAGATCTCGCCGCCCGTGGCCCCGTAGGCCATGACGTTGCCGGCGATGATGTTGGCTTCGGCGACGAAACCCGGGTGGACCTCCAGCGGTGGGCGCACCACCAGGTGGCCCCCGGACAGGCCCTTGCCGACATAGTCGTTGGCGTCCCCGCACAGGGCCAGGGTGATGCCGCGGGGCAGAAACGCTCCGAAGCTGTTGCCGGCCGACCCGGTGAAGTCGACGTGCACGGTGTCATCGGGCAGGCCGTCGGCGCCCCAGGCCTTGGTGACCTCGTGTCCAAGCATGGTGCCCACCGTGCGGTTGACGTTGCGGATCGGCAACGTCAGGTGCACCGGCACGGCGTCGGCGATCGCGCCCCGGGCCAACTCGATCAGCGTGTTGTCGAGCGCCCGGTCCAGGCCGTGATCCTGATCGGTGGTGTGATGGATCTCGGTGCCCATGGCCGGTTCGGGCCGAAACAGGATGGGCGACAGGTCCAAACCTCTCGCCTTCCAATGAGTGACTGCAGGCCGTGCGTCGATCAGCTCCGCGTGGCCAACAGCATCCTCGAGGGTGGCAAAGCCAAGCTCGGCGAGCAGTTCGCGCACCTCTTCGGCAATGAACTCCATGAAGTTCACCACGTGATCGGCCTGGCCGCTGTAGCGCGCCCGCAACTCCGGGTTCTGGGTGGCGATCCCCACCGGGCACGTGTCCAGGTGACACACCCGCATCATGACGCAGCCGGAGACCACCAGCGGTGCGGTGGCAAACCCAAACTCCTCGGCGCCCAGTAGCGCTGCGATCATCACGTCACGGCCGGTCTTCAGCTGGCCATCGGCCTGCACGACGATGCGGTCGCGCAGCCCGTTGATCAGCAACGTCTGCTGGGTCTCGGCCAGGCCGAGCTCCCAGGGTGCACCGGCGTGCTTCAGCGAGGTCAGCGGGCTGGCGCCGGTGCCACCGTCGTGGCCGGAGATCAGCACGACATCCGCCTTGGCCTTGGCCACGCCGGCCGCCACGGTGCCCACGCCCACCTCGGCCACCAGCTTCACGTGCACCCTGGCCACCGGGTTGGCGTTCTTCAAGTCGTGAATCAGTTGGGCCAGGTCTTCGATCGAGTAGATGTCGTGATGCGGGGGCGGGCTGATCAGACCGACGCCCGGCGTTGAATGGCGGGTGTTGGCAATCCACGGATACACCTTGTGGCCGGGAAGCTGTCCACCCTCGCCAGGTTTGGCACCCTGCGCCATTTTGATCTGGATGTCGTCCGCATTGGTCAGGTAGTGGGACGTCACACCGAAACGTCCCGAGGCGACCTGCTTGATCGCCGAGCGCCGGTCATCACCGTTGGCGTCGGGCAGATAGCGATCTGCGTCCTCGCCGCCCTCGCCCGTGTTGGACTTGGCCCCAAGCCGGTTCATGGCGATGGCCAGGGTTTGGTGTGCCTCTGCCGAGATCGAGCCGTAGCTCATCGCCCCGGTGGAGAACCGCTTGACGATCGACGCCACCGGCTCGACCTCATCGAGTGGGATCGACGGCCGGGCCTCGGTGTCGAGCGTGAACAGACCTCGCAGGGTGGCCAGGCGCTCCGACTGGTCGTTCACCAGCGACGTGTACTCCTTGAAGATGGCGTAGCTCTTCGACCGGGTGGCGTGTTGCAGCTTGAACACCGTCTTCGGGTTGAACAGGTGGTACTCGCCCTCCCGGCGCCACTGGTAGTCGCCACCCGCTTCCAGCGGCCGGTGCGCCAATTCTTCGGGCCGATTCGGCCAGGCCCGGGCGTGGCGACGCCTCACCGACTCGGCGATCTCGTTCAGGCCGACGCCACCCAGGCGGCTCACCGTGTCGGTGAAGTACTCGTCCACCACGTCGTGGCCGAGGCCGATCGCTTCGAAGATCTGCGCGCCCGTGTAGGAGGCAACCGTCGAAATGCCCATCTTCGACATCACCTTGAGGATGCCCCCACCGGCGGCCTTGATGTAGTTGTCAACCGCCTCGTCGAAACCCAGGGCACCCAGCCGACCCTCGGCCACCAGGTTCTCGATCGTGTCGAAGGCCGTGTACGGGTTGACGGCGGCGGCGCCGTAGCCGATCAAGGTGGCGAAATGATGCACCTCACGGCATTCGCCGCTCTCGACGATCAGGCCCACCCGCGTGCGCTGCTTGGTACGAACCAGGTGATGATGCACCGCCGAGGTGGCCAGCAGCATCGGGATGGGAGCCCGGTCCGCGGTGGAGAACCGGTCGGACAGGATCACCACGTTGACGCCGTCGTCCACCGCCGTCGACACCTCGGCGCGAAGTCGCTCCAGGGCGGCGGCAAGCCCAGTGCCACCGTCCGCCACGCTGAAGTGCGTGTACAGCACCCGGCTACGAAACCCGTGGGGTTCGGTGTCGTCCAGCTCGCGCAGCTTTCGCAGCTGATCGTTGTGCAGCACCGGGTAGGGCAACTCGATCAGCTCGGCGTCGGAGGGTGACAGGTCCAACACGTTGCCTTCGGGCCCAAACACCTTGCCGAGGCTGGTCACCAACTGCTCCCGAATGGCATCCAGCGGCGGGTTGGTCACCTGGGCGAACAACTGGCTGAAGTAGTCGTACAACAACCGGGACCGGTCCGACAGCACCGCAATGGGGGTATCGGTGCCCATCGAGCCCAGCGCCTCCTTGCCGTTGCGCGCCATCGGGGTGAGCAGCAGCCGGATCTCCTCCAACGTGTAGCCGAAGACCTGCTGGGCCCGCAGCGTGTCCAACGGGCGTTCGGTGACGTGGGGCTTGGTCGGCAATGCCTCCAGGTCGATGAGCCCGGCGTCCAGCCACTGCTGGTACGGGTGTGCGTTGGCCAGTTCGGCCTTGATCTCGGCATCCTCGACGATCCGCCCTGCCTCGGTGTCGATCAGAAACATGCGCCCCGGCTGAAGGCGTCCCTTGCGAACGATCGTGGTGGGGTCGAGATCCAGCGTGCCCACCTCAGAGGCCATCACCACCAGGCCGTCCTCGGTTACCCAGTAGCGGCTGGGCCGCAGCCCGTTGCGGTCCAGTACGGCGCCCACCAGGGTGCCGTCGGTGAAGGTGATCGACGCCGGTCCGTCCCACGGCTCCATCAGGCAGGAGTGGTACTTGTAAAAGGCCCTCAGGCTGGGGTCCATCGACTCGTGGTTCTCCCACGCCTCGGGGATCATCATCAGCACGGCGTGGGGCAGGCTGTAGCCGCCCAGGTGCAGCAGCTCCAGCGCCTCGTCAAACCGGGCGGTGTCGCTGGCCCCGGGCGTGCAGATGGGGAAGAGCCGGTTGAGGTCCCCCTCGATCAGGTCGGTTCGCAACATGGCCTCGCGGGCACGCATCCAGTTTTGGTTGCCCTGCACGGTGTTGATCTCGCCGTTGTGGGCCACGTACCGGTAGGGGTGGGCCAGTGGCCACGACGGAAAGGTGTTGGTGGAAAACCGGCTGTGCACCAGGCCCAGCGCCGACTCGGTGCGTTCGTCGGTGAGGTCCCCAAAGAAGCCTCGCAGCTGGGGGGTGGTCAACATGCCCTTGTACACCAGGGTGCGCGACGACAGGCTGGCGAAGTACACCTCCGACTCGGGTCCGTCAGCCGGTTCGTGCTCAATTCGCTTACGCAGCGGATAGACCGCCCGGTCCAGGTCGATGCCACCACGGGGTCCGCCCGCACGATCGCTGCGATCGGCAACGATCAGCATTCTGAACTGCGGCATGACCTCCCGGGCCCAACCGCCGATCATCGACGCATCGATCGGCACGTCCCGCCAGGCAACCGTCCTTAGGCCCTCATCGGCCACCAGCGCCTCGATGTGATCGATCGCTGCTCGCGCCGCTGTCGGATCGGTCGGGAGGAACCCGATTCCAACGGCGTAGTGGCCGGCCTCAGGCAACTCGGCGTCGACGACGGCGCGGATCAGGCGGTCGGGAACGCCGATGAGGATCCCTGCGCCGTCGCCGGTGTTCTCCTCGGCCCCGGTTGCACCGCGGTGCTCCAGGTTCTCGAGCGACGTCAGGGCCTGCTGGACGAGACGATGTGATCGACGACCCTGGAGGTCGACCACAAAGCTGACTCCACATGCGTCGTGTTCGTAGTCGGGGGCGTACAGCCCGTGGGCGGCGGCAACGTGACGGTCCATCTGGAGCCTTCCAAGCGAGAGCGAGGGACGGCTCGGGACGACGTTGGCCCGGCTCACCCATACTATCGATCGACGCGCCCAGCCTCCAGCCGACCACTTGGCCCCTCACCGCCGGGGCCCGCTGCCGAAGGCCCCCCAAGCGCCCCATTCAGTAGAGTCGGAGGATGGCGTTCAAGCACCCCCGGCCTGCTCACAACCCGCCCCTCCCCCGCGGGGCGCTCGCCCTGATGCTGTTTGGCGGCCTGTCCCTGGTCGCCTGTGGTGGCACGACGTCAGCGGACGTGACGGCCTCCGAGGCGACCGGCGCTTCGACGCCGGCGGAGTCCGCCGGTGCCACGCCCTCCGACGCCAAAACGGCCAAGGCGCCGGGTTCAACCGGCGGAGAGGCCGCGATCACCACCACCACCAAGCCCGACGACGGGCGCGACCCGATCCTTGGATCGGGCAAGCCGGTGACCATCGCCTTTGCAGGCGACATGAACTTCGAGGGGCCCACCGGATCCCGGTTGGATGCCGATCCGGCGTCGGTCTTCGGGCCGGTCACCGACATCCTCTCCAGCGCCGACCTCACGGTCGCCAACCTCGAGACGGCGGTCACCAAGGGTGGCGGATCGCCGGTGGGCAAGCAGTTCACGTTCAGTACCGGGCCTCGGGCGTTTGACGCCATCAAGGCCGCCGGTATCGACGTGGTGTCCATGGCCAACAACCACGGTATGGACTACGGGGAATCCGGCTTCGCAGAGTCGCTCCAGGTCCGCGACGAGGTCGGCTTCCCGATCATCGGTATGGGTGCAAACGACGCCGAGGCCTTCGCCCCCCACATCGCCGAGGTGAACGGTCAGCGCCTTGCGGTCATCGCCGCCACCCAGGTGCTCGACGGCTCGTTCATCCAAAGTTGGACCGCCACCGCCGACCATGCCGGTCTGGCCTCGGCCAAGCGCGAGGATCGGCTCGTTCAGGCCGTGAGCGAGGCTCGCAAGAATGCGGACACCGTCATCGTGTTCCTGCACTGGGGCACCGAAACCCAAACCTGTCCGAACGAGGCCCAACAGTCGTTGACCCCCAAGCTGACCGCCGCCGGGGCCGACATCGTGGTTGGCGGGCACGCCCACCGGGTGATGTCAGGTGGCTTCTCCGGCGCCGCGTTCGTGGGGTACGGCCTGGGCAACTTTCTTTTTCAGGCCAACTCCGACCTGGGCCGCCGGTCCGGCGTGCTGAAGGTCACGGCCACCGGTCGGCACATCGACAACTACGAATGGGTGCCGGCGCTCATCAACGGCGCCAATCAGCCCATCCCGGCCGACGCCGCAGCGGCACAGAACCTGACCGCATCGTGGAATGAGCTGCGCGGCTGCACCGGCCTCACCGATGCGGCAACCGCCGAACCCCAGCCGGTGTCCTGATGGGCAACCCCACCACCACCGATGACCTGATTCGGTTCATCGAGGCTTCACCTTCTCCCTACCATGCGGCCGGCGAGGCCACCCGACGCCTGGTGGCCGCCGGGTTCACGTCAAGCCGATGGGGCGCTCCGTTCCCGGCGGAAGGTCCGGTGGTGGTGCGCCACGAGGGTTTCGTTGCGGCCTGGTGTCGCCGTGGCCAGGCGGCAGACGCCCCGCTGCGCATCGTCGGAGCACACACCGACAGCCCCAACCTGCGCGTCCGGCCGCAGCCCGATCGTTCGGTGGCCGGATGGCAGCAGTTGGGCGTCGAGGTCTACGGCGGCGCGTTGCTCAACAGTTGGCTCGACCGTGACCTCGGATTGTCGGGCCGGGTCGCCATCGCCCAGCCAGTTGCCACCGATGATCCGGCGTCTGACCATCCAACCTCCCGCGAGGGGATCACGATGCGGGAGGTGCGCTGGGACGAACCGTTGCTGCGGGTGCCCCAACTGGCGATCCACCTCGACCGGGAGATCCACACCGACGGCCTCAAGCTGAACGCCCAACAGCACCTCACCCCGGTGTGGGGCATCGCCCACGGCGGGGGCGCCCCCGCCCCCACCTCCGTCGGAGCTGCCGCTGATGGCGCCGGTTTCAAGGGCTGGCTGGCCGAGGAGCTCGAGGTCGATCCCAGCCTGATCCTCGCTTGGGATCTGATGACCCACGACCTCACCCCGCCGGCACTCCTCGGCAGGCGCCGCGAGCTCCTCGCGGCTCCGCGGCTGGACAACCTCTGCTCGGCCTGGGCCGGCGTCAACGCCATGGTTCAGGCCGCATCCTCGCCCGCTGCGAGCGACGCCGCCACGGTGCCGATGTTGATCCTGGCCGACCACGAGGAGGTGGGGTCCACCAGTGGCGTGGGTGCGGCCTCCGCAGCGATCGTTCGACTCGTCGAGGCCGTGATCCTCTCGGCGGACGAGGGCGCCGCTGCCACACCCGGCGGCCCGGCAGTGGGCGCTGCCATGGGCGGCACGGTGATCGCCTCGGCCGACATGGCACACGCCACCCACCCCAACTACGTCGACCGCCACGAGCCGGGTCACCACATCGCTCCCGGCGCCGGCCCGGCCCTCAAGGTCAACTCCAACCAGCGCTACGCCTCCGACGCCCGAACGGCCGCCTTGTTGCAGCGCGCCGCCGCAGGGGCGGGTGTGAACCTCCAGACGTACTCCCACCGGGGCGACCTGCCATGTGGCTCCACCATCGGCCCCACCCTGGCCGCCTCGCTGGGCGTTGGTGTGGTCGACGTGGGCGCACCTCAGTTGTCGATGCACTCGGCACGCGAGCTGATGGCGGTCGACGACATTCAACCGTTGGCCCGGCTGCTGGCCTCCTGGCTTGGCTGCTGAGCGGGTCGTTCGACGCGTGCGCCACCGACGTTTCGCTCCAGCGCCGCTCACGGGCGCGACGGCTCGGGCGGCGGCGAGCGTCGTGCTCGCCGTCCTGCTCGCCGCCTGCTCCGGAGCGAACCGATCGCCCGGTTCGACGGCCTCCTCGGCACCGACGACGGCGAACCCGGGGTCGGCCACCGCCTCGCCCACCTCGCCCGTCGCCCCCAGCACGGGTTCCGGACAGGCGGTCACCATGGTCTTTGGCGGCGACACGGCCATCCGGGGCCCCAGCGTCAAGTTGCTGGAGGCCGACCCGGCTTCGGTCTTCGGGCCGATCACCGAGCAACTCACGGGTGCCGACCTGGCATTGCTGAACCTGGAGACCGCCATCACCACCGGCCCGGCCACTCCCGAAGACAAGGAGTTCACGTTCTCCACCGGACCCGAGGTGTTCGATGCGCTTCGCGCTGCGGGGGTGGACGGCGTGTCGATGGCCAACAACCACGCCGTCGATTTTGGCGTCGACGGCCTGGCCCAGAGCCTCGATGCGATCGACGCCGACGGTTTCCCCGTGGTGGGCATCGGGCGGGATGAGGCGGCCGCCTACGCCCCGCACGTCTTCGAGGTGAACGGGCAACGCATCGCCGTGCTCGGCACCACCGAGGTCATCGATTCACAGCTGGTCAAAACCTGGACCGCCACCGATTCTCAGCCCGGTTTGTCGTCGGCCAAACGGGTCGACCGTCTCGTCGAGGCCGTTCGGGCCGCCCGCACCGATGCCGACACGGTGGTGGTGCTCATCCACAGGGGTACCCAGTACGTGCCGTGTCCCACCGATGTCCAGTTGGCGCTGGCCGACGCGCTCTCCGAGGCCGGCGCCGACATCGTCGTCGGGGGCCACCAACACCGCGTGGGTGGCGCCGGTTTTTACGGCTCGGCGCTGGTCGGCTACGGCCTGGGCAACTTCTTGTTCTCGGCCAGTTCCCCGGCTGCGAGCCACAGCGGACTGCTGGAGGTCACGGCCACCGGCCGCCGCATCGACGGCTACCGCTGGATCCCGGCGGTGATCAACGATGACGCACAGCCGATACCCGTCCCGCCGGACGTACGGCCCTATCGGGGCCTGATGAACGACTGGAACGCCCTCCGAACCTGCACCGATCTCACGGCCGACCGGCGCGACGGTTAGCGACGGCTACAGCCGGCAGGTCCGCAGATCGCTGGCAAGGATCGCCTTCGCTCCGATGCGGGACAACGAGTCCATGACGACGTTGGCCTCGGCCTTGGCCACCATCACCCGGATCGCCACCCAGCCCTCGCGCGCCAGGGGCGTCACGGTGACGCCCTCCATGCCCGGGGCCACCGCCGTGGCCTCCGCCATCAGTTCCGCAGGCAGGTCGTACTCCACCATCAGGTACTCGGCGGCCACCACCACGCCGCGGAGGCGTTCGACCATGACCCGGGCGGCCTCGTCGGGCTTCCGCCCGCGCTGGGTGATCAGCACGGCCTCCGAGGCGAGCAGCGGCTCGCCGATCAGTTCCAGGCCCGCGTCGGCCATGGTGCGGCCCGACTGCACCACGTCGGCCACCGCGTCGGCCACGCCCAGGCTGGGCGCCAGTTCGACGGCGCCGTCCAGGTGGATGATCGACGCCTCCACGCGCTGTTTCGTCAGGTAGGCGCCCAGGAGCCCGTCGTAGGAGGTGGCAATTCGGGCCCCGTCAACCAGCGCGAATCCGGAACCGGCAGGAGCGGCCAGACGAAACTCGGCCTTTCCGAAGCCCAGCGACAACACCTCGTCCACCGGCGCCTGGCTGTCGCTGGACAGGTCGCGCCCGGTGATCCCCAGGTCGATCACGCCGCTGCCCACGTAGATGGCGATGTCCCGGGGACGCAGAAAGAGAAACTCCACCGACTCATCCCGGTCGTACACCCGCAACGCCTTGCCCGAGCGGCCCAGGCGGTAGCCGGCCTCACTCATCAGCTCGGCGGCCTCCTCGGAGAGGGCCCCCTTGTTGGGCAGCGCCACCCGCATTGGTGCCTTCGGGTCGGCCCCCGTCAGGTTCGCGGTGGACGGCTCAGCGGTGGACGGCTCAGAGGTGGGCATACACGTCCTCCAGGCTCAAGCCGGTGGCCAGCATCATCACCTGCAGGTGATAGAGCAACTGGCTGATCTCCTCAGCGGTCCGTGCGGGGCCCTCGTGCTCGGCCGCCATCCACACCTCGGCCGCCTCCTCCACCAACTTCTTGCCCACCTCGTGAGGCCCGGCGGCCACCGCCGCCACCGTGCCGGAGTCAGGGTCGCCCGCAGCCACCTTGGTCTGGAGCTCACCAAAGAGCTCTTCGAATCGCTTCATCGCCGTCCCGGTGATCGTCGAATGGACGCAGGAACCTACCGGAGGTTCGCCACAACCCCCAGCCCGCCACCTTGCCGGCGCCGCGCCGCTCGATCGTTGGAAGACCATTCTTCGACGACGGCCTCCAAGTCGCTACGGTGCCGCCGTGACACTCCTTCGGCATCGGCGCCGCTTCCGATGACACCGTCCGACGCCCGCGCCCTGCTCGGCGTCAGCCCGCAGGCCACCCACGACGAGGTGCGTGCGGCCTTCCGGGCACAGATCGGTCGTCATCACCCCGACGTCAACCCTGCTCCGGGCACCTCCGCCCGCGCCATGGCACTGATCGAGGCCTGGGAAGTGCTCAGCGTCGAACCGGCCGTTACAGACCCCCCGGTTACAGACCCCCCGATCACAGACCCCCCGATCACAGACCCCCCGATCACAGGTCCCCTGGCGGCGTGGGCGACCGGGTCGTCGGTCATGGCCGCCGCCCCTGCGGACGAGGTCATGCTGTGGCTGATCGATGCCGCCCACCGGGTTGGCGACGTCACCTTCCTCGACATGGCGGCAGGACTGGTCGAGGCACTGGTCGAGTTCGTCGACGGCCCGGTGGTCACCCTCACCCTGTCGCTCCAGGGACGGGTTGCCGCGGGCACCGAGGTGTTCATTTCGATGGAGCCGTGGAGCCGACCGCCGCGTCCCGACCTACCCGATCCCGACGCGGTCGCCCGCCTGCTGGCACACCATCTCTGCGAGGCGGCCGCCGAACTCGGCCCGCCCCTCACCGACTGAGCGCACAACCACCTGAGCGCACAACCACCTGAGCGCACAACCACCTGGTCGCTGAAGCGATCAGCAGACCACGGTGGT
This sequence comes from Candidatus Microthrix parvicella Bio17-1, assembly GCF_000299415.1. Classification (NCBI taxonomy): domain Bacteria; kingdom Bacillati; phylum Actinomycetota; class Acidimicrobiia; order Acidimicrobiales; family Microthrixaceae; genus Candidatus Neomicrothrix; species Candidatus Neomicrothrix parvicella. The sequence continues at coordinate 113,325 of NZ_AMPG01000004.1, read as the reverse complement.
GTCCTGTGCGGTCCCGGCACGCGCTGCCTCCCAGGCGGCGATGGCCTCGCCCATCGGGGTTGAGGGAGGGCCCCCCACGCTGGGCCATAACTCCTCCGAGATCAGGCGCCAGTTCGCGGTGGCACCCAGTTCCCCCAACAGCGCAAACAAACCGAGGTTGATGCGCTGCACGATCACCCAGTCGCCCGGCAGGTTGGCCGACTTCATGATGTCGGCGTACGGGCCGGTGAGGTCGAAGTAGCGACGTACCGCTTCGGCCGACCAGTCGGACCCGATGCTGTGCACACCCTCCTCGGCGATGTGGTCGTAGAAGTGACCGAAGTACGAGGCCACCTGCTCAATGGTGAACGGCGCATCAGCAGGCAACAACCCGATGCGTTCCACCTCGCTGCGGAACCGCTCCAGGTCGTGGTCGATCACCATGGCGACGATCAGCGACTCGAAGTCGGCGACGGTGGCGACATCAAACGTTTTCACCAGGCCGTAGTCGAGAAAGCTCACCCGGCCGTCCTCACCAAACAGGTAGTTGCCCGGATGCGGGTCGCCGTTGAATGCGTGCATGCCGTAGATCGACCCGAACACGTAGCGAAAGATGGTCTCTCCGAACAGGTCCCGTTCGGCCTGGGGCGCCTCGACGATGTCGGCCCAGCGTCTGCCCTGCACGAACTCGCTGCACAGCACCCGCCCGGTGGAGTACTCGTCGATCACGGCCGGAACGGAGATGGTGGGATGGCCCTCGTAATACGCTGCGAATCGGCGTTGATGATCGGCCTCGGCCCGGTAGTCGAGCTCCTCGGTCAGCCGCTCCCGCAACTCGGCCACGATCGGCTTGGGGTCCATCCCTGGGAACATCATGCCCAGCGCATTGAACACCACGTCGGAGGTCTCCAGGTCGTGACGGATCGCGTCGTCGACCCCCGGGTACTGCACCTTGACGGCCACCTCGCGTCCGTCGTGGGTCACCGCCCGATGCACCTGCCCAATGCTCGCAGCAGCAATCGGACGTTCGCCCCACTCGGCAAACAGCTCATCCGGGGGCGCGCCGAGCTCATCGGTCACCATCTTGGCCGCCAGTTCCGGGGCCATCGGGGGAGCATCGGACTGCAACTGCACCAATGCCTGGCGCACCGGCTCGGGCAGCCCGGTCTCCAGGTAGCTGGCCATCTGTCCCAGCTTCATCAGCGCGCCCTTCATGTTGCCGAGGGCCTCGGCCACCGCCTCCGCCGAGGCCAACTCGGCCTCGGCGCGCAGTTCGGCCTTTCGCTCCGGCGCCGCACCAACCGACCGCGCCCGGCTCAGGGCGACGGTGGCGCCGGCCTTGGCCCCCACGCGGGCCAGCTGTGCACGGCGGGCCATCCGGGCGGTGACCATGGTGGGTGCCTGACGCCCCCTGCGCCGGGCGGCGATCGCCACGGCAGACGCGGCTGCCAGGCCCACGGCCCCCACCGCCAGGAGACGTCGCTGCGAGCGCGGTAAGGAGCATCTTCGCCGGGGGGAGGGGGAGTCCATCGCCGCACGGTAATCGCCACGGCGCCCGATGATCGAAGCGTGCTCGCCCGCTTGTCAGCCCTCGGTGATGGTGACCGACTCGATCACCACGTCGGTCGTTGGCCGATCACCGCGGCCGGTCTGCACCGACTGGATCTTGTCCAACACGTCGAGGCCGTCCAGCACCTTGCCAAACAGCGAATAGTTGGGCGGCAGCCCAATGCCGCTGGGACCGGACACCACGAAGAACTGGCTGCCGTTGGTGTCGGGGCCTGCGTTGGCCATCACCAACGAGCCCAGCTGATATTCGCCCGGCTGGGGCAGCTCGTCGGCAAACCGGTAGCCGGGACCGCCGCGGCCGGTGCCTTCAGGGTCACCACCTTGAATCACAAAGTCCTTGATGATCCGGTGGAAGATGACGCCGTCGAAGTAGTGATAGCGGGCCAGGAACACAAAGTTGTTCACCGTCTTGGGCGCCCGCTTGGGCAGCAACTGCACAAACATCGTGCCCATCGAGGTGACGATCTCAGCGTGGTAGGTGGTCTCCGGATCGATACACATCGGGGGCGGGGCGTCGAACTTGGTGGTGCGTGGGCTGGAGCCGTCGGTGTTGGGGCATTCGGCCATGGTGGGGGTCGCCTTCCTGGACGGACGCCGTCGGTCCGCCACACCGCACAGCGTAGGCGCCCACAGCCGCCGGCCCGCCCATCGTCCCTGCCGCGTCCCCGCCGCTACCGCAGTTGGTCCAAGATCGGAATCGCCGCCTGCTCTTGGAGAAACAGCACCGACTGGGCGCCCTCGCGTCCAGGGGCTGTCGGCAGGATGAGGGTATCCGGGCTGGTACCGGCCAGGCCGCGTGCCAACCCGAGCGCCCCAAACGCGGACAGGTCGTCGTCGATGGTGAGATCCTTGCCCAGGGCCCTGGCCACCTTGGTGAGACCGACCGGATTGCGGGTGGCCCCCACCTTGCCCATGACCGCCTTCATAAACTCCTGTTGTCGCAGTTGGCGGCCCAGGTCGGCGGTGGGATCTTCACGTGGCACCCCATCGATCACCTCGGTGTAGTGACGCGAACGTACATAGGCCAGGGCCTGTTCCCCGTCGAGCTCCACCGGACCGGTCTGGTCAACCGAGAGTCCGCTGTTGGTATCGAAGGCAGGGTGGGGGAAGTTGATCGTGACCCCACCGACCGCGTCCACCAGCGATCCGAACGTGACGAAATCCACTTCCACGTAGTGATGGATGGGGATCTCGAGTGAGCTCTGCACCGTGGCGACCAGTCGAGCCGGCCCGCCGTTGTAGGCGGCGTTGATCTTCGCCGATCCGTCCGTGCCGGAAATCGGCACCCACAGGTCCCGTGGGATCGACATCATCTTTGGCGTTCCGTCCCCCACCCGCATCACGATCAGCGTGTCGGCCCGCTCCCCCGCCACCGACCCGTCGGCACGCTGGTCCGACCCGGCGATCAGGTAGTTCACCCCAGGACCGTTCTGGGGGGTGAGCACGCCGGAGAGGTCCACCCGGTTCACCCCGGCGAACAGGCTGTAGAGGTAGAGGCCGAACCCAGCCACCAGCAGCAGTGGCACCAGCGGGATCGCCAGCCACAACCACCGCTTCCTGGGCAGGCGCAACCGCCGGCGACGTCCCGGCGGACGTCTCGACCTGGCGGGTGCGACCGGGAGCGGGGCCACCGAGGTGGGAGGACCGGCCGACGCCGGTCGTTGCATCGAAGGTGCCGGTGGCCCCGGCGAACCGGCACCGGCTGGTTCGGTCTGCTCCGGCACATAGACCTGACGCGGACCGGCAGCAGGGGGCCGCGCCGGCGTCGCAGGTGCCGGCGGCGTCGCAGGTGCCGGCGGCGTCGCAGGTGCCGGCGGCGGCTCCCCTTCGGGCGGCGCCGGGGATCCACCATCGTCGCCGGGGGCAGGCACGTAGAACTTGTGGCTTTCGTCGGCGTTCACGTGTCACCTCTTCATCCGGGCACCGGGTGACAGTGTGCCGGCGGATCGGGTCACTGCGGTGCAATGCTGTTCCGCCGCTCAACAGACGGGGCGGTGTGGACCTGAGAGCGCCGACAGCCCGAGCACGACCGCAGGCCGACACCGGTACGATTTCCAGCCGTGACACCGCGATCCCAGCCCTCCGGGGACAGCCGAACCAGCGGTCTTCCGGGGTCGACCAGGGTGGGGCATCGCATCGTTGGACGAGTGGTCGTGGTGGGGTTTCTCACGTCCTTCCTGGCCACGCTCGTTGCCTGTGGAACGTCACTCGATGGCACCCCAACAGCCGACGCCGCCGGGGCCCCGTCCAGCTCCGCCGGGGAAGAGGTTGAACCGGCCCACACGTCCGAGGCAGGTGTCACCATCATCTCCGAGCTCACCGGCGACGGACCGCGGGCCGACACGGCGGCGTGTGTGCAGTTGGACGTCAGGTTGAAGGTCGCCGACGGGGACACCCATGTCACCACCCCGACGGGCGACCACTCAATGGTGGTGTCCCTGAACGACACCCGGGTGATTCCGGGAATTCGATCGGGTGCCCGCGGCATGAGGGTGGGCGGGCGACGCGCACTCGGGATTCCACCGGCATTGGCCTACGGCGATCATGGCTGGAAGCTCGGCGGGGTTCCGCCGGGTGCAAGGTTGCACGCCGACGTGACGGTGCTCTGGGCCGCTGATCCACCGAAGTGGTCGTGGGAGTCGCTGCACCATGCTGTCAGCTCCGGCCAACATCACCTGAGCCTTGACGAAGGCAGCGGACCCGCGCTCGAAGCCGGGGGTCAGGCCACCGCGTTGATCTCCTCCATGGACCTCAAACATGACGCCGTGCTGAAAACAGGTTGGCCATCGTGTTCTGCGCAGGCGATCGACCTGGGGTCCAGCGACGTCTCGGTTTGGTTCCGGAACGAGTTGAAGGGCCTACGCAGCGGTGGCACCCGAATCGTGTTGAAACCCAGCGACGTACCGGCGGAGCAGGCCGACGCCTGGCTGGTCACCCTGGTTGGCGTGCGCAACTGAGCCCAGGCTCACCAGGTGTTGGTGAAGCTCAGCCATCAGCGAAACGGCGGACCGGCAACCCATGCCACCAACGAACGACGACGCCCGTGCCGAAGCGGGGTCACCCGGTGATACTCATACGCGGGGAACACCACCGCCGAGCCCTGCCCGTTGACGTGCCGCAACCGGTCCGGGTCTTCCGGATCCGCCAGGCGATCGGGCAACTCCAGTTGAGCCCCGTCGTAGCCGCCCGGGTCGGTGAGTTGCACCACCACGGTGATCTTCCTGGTTGAGACGTCGCCGTCCAGCCCGTCCCGATGCCAGGTGTAGTGGTCGCCCGGACCGTCGTAGCGGGTGTATTGCAGTTCCTCCTCGAAGCCAACCAGGTCGAAGCCCCAACCTTCATTCGCCTCGCGCACCAGCCGAGCGAGCCGCTCGAAGATCCACCAGGTGTCGTCGTCGGCGGCCAGCCAACTCACCGAGGACGACCGAACACGGTCCACCTCGTCGTCGCCCTCGATCGAGCCGACCTCCGCGCACTCGGGTTCGGCCAGCGCCACGATGCGCCGACACTCCTCAGGGGTGAAGGCGGCATCGACCACATGGTGGGATGCCTGGTGCCGTGGCGTCGGCGAGATCAACGGCAACCAGTTGATCGGCGGCTCCGCATCAGCCACTTCGTCGCTCAGGGCGTGGTCTGCTCCACCCCGGGGTCGGGTGTGTTCAGCGCGTCCCCGGATACTGTGGCGCCCTCGTCTGGCGACAGCTCGTTGTCTGGGAAGTAGTAGGTGGTGCTGACGACGACCGTGGTCGTGGCGAAGGAGCTCGGCGTACCGATCGAGTTGTCCTTGTTTCCGGTGAACACCACCTCAGCAGCGGGGTCCTCCAAGGTGGGGCTGTCGTCGCCACACGCCACCAGCGTGCCACCGGCCAGCAGTGCCAGCGCACCCCAGCCGGCGCAGCGGCGAAGCGTTGGGCGGCGGCGAGGCGTTGATTCCGTGCTCATCTGGCGTGCTCCTTCGGACGGGTCAGAACCACATCACTGTGGTCTGGCGGGGGCCCCGCCCGCAAGCTGGGCCACCGCACCACCTGGTCTCAGCGCTCGGCGAAGAAGACCATCTTCGATTCTGTGTAGTGGTCCAGGGCCGCCATACCGAGTTCCCGGCCCATCCCCGACTGCTTGAACCCGCCAAACGGGGCCTCGTAGCGCACCGAGCTGTTGGAGTTCACCGAGAGCACTCCGGTTCGGATCGATCGGGAGACGCGCAGCGCCCGGCCAACGTCTCCGGTCCACACCGAGCCGGAGAGGCCGTAGGGGCTGTCGTTGGCCAGCCGAATCGCCTCGGCCTCGTCGTCGAAGGCGATGACCGCCGCCACCGGCCCGAAGATCTCCTCCTGGCCCACCCGGGAATCGTTGGCCACGTTCGTCAACACCGCAGGGTTCATGAAGAACCCCGGATCGGCCGTCTCGCCGCCGGTGACCAACCGGGCGCCCTCGGCGGCGCCGATCGACAGGTAGTCCACCGCTTGATCCCGCTGACCGGCCGAGATCATCGGGCCGATCTCGGTCTCCGGGTCGGTTGGGTCGCCCACCCGCAGCGCCTTGGTTCGCTCGACGAGCGCGTCGGTGAACTCGCCCAGCACCGAGCGTTGCACCAGCACTCTCGACCGTGCGCAGCAGTCCTGCCCGGCATTGGCGAACACCGAGATGGGAATCTCGGCGGCGGCAAGCGCAACGTCGCCGTCGTCGAAGACGACTGCCGCCGACTTGCCACCCAGTTCCAGCGACACCCTGGTGATGTTGGGTGCAGCCGACATCAGGATGGAGGTGCCGGTGGAGGTGTCGCCGGTGAACGACACCTTGTCCACCCGGGGGTCGGACACCAGCGCCGAGCCCAGCGTGGAGCCGGGTCCGGGCAGCACCGAAACGCACCCGGACGGAACCCCTGCGTCCACGAGCACCTGGCCCAACAGCAACGCACCAAGTGGGGTGAGGGACGCCGGTTTGACGATCACCGAGTTGCCGGCAGCCAGCGCAGGGCCCAACTTCCAGGTGGCGATGTAGCTGGGGAAGTTCCACGGCACCACCAGGGCGCACACACCCACCGGCACGCGAGACACGGTCATCATGCCCGGGTCGCGTACCGGGATGACGTCGCCGAAGTGCTTGTTGGCGGCCCCTGCGTAGTAGTCGAACACGTCTGCCATGGCGCCCGCCTCCCAGCGGGCGTCGGTGATCGTGTGTCCGGCGTCGGCCACCTCGGTGTCGGCAAACTCGTCAGCCCGCTCCCGGATCAGCCGGGCGGCGTTGGCCAGCACCCTGCCCCGTTCGGTGGCCGAGGTGGTGGCCCACTCCCCCGTTCCGTCAGCGAACGACGCTCGGGCGGCATCCAGCGCGGCGTCCAAATCGGATGCACCCGCCTGGGCCACCTCGCCGAGTGGCTCGCCGGTGGCGGGGTTGTAGGTCGTGAAGGTGGCGCCATCGGCGGCGGGGCGCCGTTGTCCGGCGACGATCAGTTCAAACAGCTCAGATGACATGGATCGGGAGGTTAGTTGCCTGGGTCATCTACGATGCCCGCCCAATGAGCCCAGATCCAGAGAACCCGACCACGTCAGACAGCACCGGCACCCCGGGCGGCCATGTGGCCGACGCCGACATCCAACCGGCCCCCGGGCGCGATCGGGCGGCCGGACGTCTGGACGGCAAGGTGGCGTTGATCACCGGCGCCGCCACCGGCCTGGGCCGGGTTGGGGCGGAACGCTTTGCAGCCGAGGGTGCGGCGGTGGTTGTGGCCGACGTGGCCGACCCCACCTCCACGGTGGCCGCCATCGAGGCGGCGGGCGGCAAAGCGATCGGGGTGTTCTGCGACGTGACCGACGCCAAGGCCGTCCAGGCCGCCGTCGACGCCGCCGAGGAACACTTTGGCAAGCTCGACGTGATGTACAACAACGCCGGCATCTCGATGGCCGACGATGACGGCCCCACATCCACTCCACGTGAGGTGTGGGTGCGCACCCTCGAGGTCAACGTCATCGGCGTTGCGGAGTGCTGCTCGGCCGGTATTCCGGCCTTGAAGCGCGCCGGTGGCGGCTCGATCATCAACGTGGCCAGCTTCGTCGCCCACCTGGGCGCCGCCACCCCACAGATCGCCTACACCGCTTCGAAGGGCGCCGTGCTCTCGATGACCCGCGAGATCGCCACCGTGCACGCCCGCGAGAACATCCGGGCCAACGCCCTGTGTCCCGGGCCGGTGCTCACCCCGTTGCTCGCCAAGTACATGGCCGATGACGCAGCCCGCCAGCGCCGCCTGGTGCAGATCCCCATGGGCCGCTTCGGCCAGCCCGAGGAGATCGTGTCCGGCGCCCTGTTCCTCGCTTCCGACGAGTCCAGCTTCATGACCGGCCAGTCCCTCCTCATCGATGGAGGCATCACGGCGGCCTACACCACACCCGAGTAACACGTGGCAGTAACAGAAGTGCCGCCGTCGGCACGTGGACACGAGTCCGCAGAGGGAACTCCGCAATCAGGTGGGTGAGTGGGCCGGAGTTGTCCAGGGTGTGGGACGGGCCGACTCCGGAGGGTTGGCGGGCTGAGGTCTCACGGCGGGGCGGCCAACCACGACGTCGTCAGATCGACCTGGCGATCGCTGCGACGGCCATGACCGAGGGCGTGCCCCTGGTGACCCCCAACCCGGCCGACGATGAGGCGCCGGCTCGTGTCCCCTCGTCGGGTGGGCTGAGGATGGTGGTCCGTTTTCAAAAACCTGTTCGAAAAACGAAGCGGTGATTCGAAACTCGAACAAAATTTCGGAGAGCGCATGCCGGAGGTTGGCCTCGATCCGACCCCAGGGTTCAGTGGCAGTTGGGTTCAGACGGGCGGGTCGATCCACGGGATGGGGCCCGCAGGCGCGACCTCGGCGAGCGTGGCAAGGGCGTCGGCGGTGGCCCGCACCGCCATCCAGCGCAGGAGCTCCACCTGGCCGAGTCGGCGGGGGTCCTCGGCAGAAGCCGCGGGGACGGTGCCGGTGGCGGCGGCCACCACCGCGTCGCCGTCCACCCGGCAGTGTGGCGGGGTGATCGCCCGGGCATACCCGTCGTGGGCGCCTTGGGCCAGCACGAGGCACTCGCTCTTGGTGAGCGCGGCGTCGGTCACGATCACACCGAGGGTGGTGTTCTGACCGAAGGACGACCCGACGAGGTCTGACGGCACCATGTTGGGCCAGGGCAGGTTGGCCGGGCCCTGGCCGATCACGTCGCCAAATGCGTTCGCCGCCACCAGGGCGGTCACGGTGAACCCGCCCTCGCAGATGGTGGCGGTCACCAGCCCTCCCGGCACCGCAACGTCGCGACCTCGCCACTTCGAGACGGTGGCGCCCGCTCCGGCACCAACCGCCCCGGCACCAACCGCCCCGGCACCAACCGCCCCGGTAGCAGGCGCTCCGTCACGGATGTCCGGGGTGGCCGCCGCACCGAGCACGGCCGCAGTGGCGAGGGCGCCTTCGGTGGCGCCTGGACGGATGTGGGGCGAGCCAACGGCCAGGTCGAACAGCGACATCCCCGCCACGATGGGCACGACTCCCCCGGCGGTGACAAAGCCCCGGCCTGCGGCGGCGAGCCCGGTCACCACGCCGTCGACGGCACCGAGCCCAAAGGCCGATCCGCCGGAAAGCACCACGGCGTCCAGGCGCGTCACGGTGGCCGTTGGCGCCAGCACGTCAAACTCCCGGGTGGCGGGCGCTCCACCCCGCACCTCGGCCGAGCCGATCGATCCCTCCGGCAGCAGCACCACGGTGACGCCGGTACGGGCGCGGACGTCGGTCCAGTGGCCGACACGAACAACGCCGCGGCCACGCGCTCCCCCACCCCCGAAGCCCGCCAGCATGTGGGCGATCACCTCGCCGTCGGATTGCGTCGGCGCAGTCGTGTCGGTTGCCATGCTCGCTCCTTGGGCGCTGTCACTTCCGAGTGCCCCGTGAGAGCCGGGGCTCGGTGTCCAGGATGCCTCAGCCGCTATCGTCGGCGTGTCCCCGGGCACCCTTGCCGCACCGGCTCGGCGACGGAAGGAACCCACCATGACCACCGACGGTCCGCTCGATCTGGAAACCCTGGCCCTCGAAGCCGCCGAAGGGACCCTCGACACGGTCGTCGTGGCGTTCTCCGACATGACCGGCCGTTTGCTGGGCAAGCGGGTGACCGCCCGCTTCTTCCTCGACCACGTCGTCGACCGCGGCGGTCACCAGGGGGAGGGCATCGAGGCGTGCAACTACCTGCTGACCACCGACGTCGAAATGAACGTCATTCCCGGATACCGCTACGCCACGTGGGAGGCGGGTTACGGCGACTTCCGGGCTGTTCCCGATCTCAGGACGCTTCGGCGCATCCCCTGGCTGGAGGCGACGGCGCTGGTGCTGTGCGACCTGGCCGATCACGACGGCAATCCGGTCTCGGTGTCGCCACGCCAGATCCTGCGGGACCAATTGAAGCGGGCAGAGGCGGCCGGTTTTTCGGTGAAGATGGGCTCCGAGCTCGAGTTCTTTCTGTCGCCGGACACCTACGAGCAGTTGGCCGAGGCCGGGTTCCGCCCACCCCGCACCAGGGGCTGGTACAACCTGGATTACCACATTCTGCAAACCAGCAAGGACGAGCCGATCATCCGGCGAATCCGCAACGAGATGCTGGGCGCCAACATTCCGATCGAGTTCTCGAAGGGTGAGGCGGCGCCCGGCCAGCATGAGATCAACCTGCGCTACTCCGACGCGCTCGAGATGGCCGACAACCACACCGTCTTTAAGAACGGCGTCAAGGAGATCGCCCACCTCGAGGGCGAGTCGGCCACCTTCATGGCCAAGCCGTTCGCAGAACAGCCGGGTTCGTCGTGTCACATCCACACCTCGCTGTGGTCACCCGACGGCGACACGCCGCTCAGCGGCGGCGACGCCGGCGATGGCATGAGCGCCGACATGCGGGCCTTCGTCGCGGGCCTGCAGACCCACCTGGCCGACCTCACGCTGCTGGGCGCCCCCAACCTCAACAGCTACAAGCGCTATCAGCCCGAGTCGTGGGCGCCGACCGCCACGGTGTGGGCGCTCGACAACCGCACGGCCGGGTTGCGCCTGGTGGGTCACGGCGCCGGGTTGCGCATCGAAAGCCGCATTCCCGGCGCGGACGCCAACCCCTACCTGGCGTTCGCCGGGGTGATCGCCGCCGGGCTGGCCGGCATCGAGGCGGGCCTGGACTGCGGCGACCCCTACCTCGGCAACGCTTACGCCGCCACCAGCGAGGACGGCACGGCCCTCACCCACGTGCCATGGAACCTGCCGGACGCCACCACGGCATTCCGGCATTCCGACGTGGCCAACGCGGCGTTCGGGGAGGACGTGATGTTCCACCTGGTGCACGGTGCCGAGGAGGAATGGAAGGCGTTCCACCGGTCGGTCAGCGACTGGGAGTACCGCCGGGGCTACGAACGCCTGTGAGCCGGGGGCGGACAGTGAGGGGTGTGCAGCATGATCGACCGTCCGCATGATTGTTGATTGCGCGGTGTACCGCGACGGCGTCCGCTTGGCGGGCGACCGCACGCCCGCGTCGGTGGCGGCCGAGTTGGCCACGCCGCCCCCGACGGAGCACGAGCCGGGCGGCGTCGACCACGACAGCGTCGATGGCGAGCGTCCCGTACCCCGCGAGTTCGCGTGGGTGGGGCTGGCAAACCCGCTGGCCTCCGAGCTGGCCCAGGTGCGTGAAGCGTTCGATATTCATCCCCTGACCATCGAGGACGCGCTCTCGCCACGGGAGCGTCCCAAGGTGGAGCGCATCGAGGGCACGTTGTCGATGGTGTTGCGCACGGCCCGCTACCTGGATGCCACCGAGGAGGTGGACTTCGGGCAGATCACCGTGCTGCTCGGTGATGACTTCGTCGTCGTGGTGCGCATTGGCGACGCGGTGCGTCTCGAGGGGGTTCGTCGGCGCATGGAGACCCACCCCGAACGGCTGCACTACGGCCCTGCCGCAGTGCTGGTGAGCATCCTCGATGAGGTCGTCGACGCCTACGGCCCGGTGTTGGACGGCATCGAGAACGACATCGACGAGGTGGAGACCCAGGTGTTCGCCCAGGGCGTCCGCCCCGGCCAGCCCACCGAGCGGCTCTACTACCTGCTGCGTGAGGTGTTGCAGACCCAGCGGGCCACCAGCCCGGTGCGCGAGCAGGTGGCCGCACTGATGGACGGCGACGAGGTGCCCGAGGGCGCCAAGCCCTACCTGCGCGATGTGGCCGACCACCTGGCCGACGTCGTCGACCGCTCAGCCAATGCCCGCGCGCTGCTCAGCTCGGCGCTGGAGGCCAACCTCACCCAGGTGTCGCTGCGCCAGAACGAGGACATGCGCAAAATGTCGGCCTGGGTGTCGATCCTGGCGGTGCCCACGATGATCGCCGGCATTTACGGCATGAACTTCAGCCACATGCCCGAGCTCGAGTCTCAAATCGGCTATCCGCTGATCCTCAGCCTCATGGCGGCCATTTGTTTTGCCCTGTACCGGGGATTTCGACGGTCCGGCTGGCTGTAGGCACCCGAGTGGAAATTGAACCTCATACGGTACTAGGTTGAGTTCGCAGGGATGTGCTCAGGCTCTCGCTCTGGGTGAGTGCCCCCGATACGTTGTTAGTAAACGCCGTAAGGGTGGGTGCGGCGTCCCCTTCCGGAAGGTCTCCCCCATGGCTACTCCCCTCGGCCCAAGGTCGACGGCACTCATCGAGCGGCTCGGCGGCGTGCATCGGCGCGCGGTCATGGGCTCGCTCGACTCGCTCTCGTGGTTCTTCGCCGTGCTCGCCACCTCGTCGCTGGCCTTCATCGAATCCCGCAAGGCGTTCGACATCGGCGTCGCGCTGGGCCTGGCCCTGCTGGCGGCCGGGCTTCAGATGGCCGCCGGTTGGGCGGTCGGCCTGTACCGCAAGGCCTGGCGCGCCGGTTCGGTCGAGGAGGTCCACCGGGTGGCGCGGGCCGCCACGATCACCACGCTCGGTCTGGTGCTGTGCACCCTGCTCATCACCGACGCCCGCCGCCAGGTGGCCGCCGTGCTGTTGGCCGGGCCGCTGGCCGGCTTTATGCAGCTGGGCGTGCGCCTCGCGCTGCGCTCGGCCGGCGAGAAGCTGCGTGCGGCCGGCAACTCCCGCGAGGGCCGGCGTCCGGCGCTGGTGTTCGGCGCCGGCACGGCGGGCAGCCGCGTGATCGATGCCATGTTGAACGAGGACTCCGACCTCTACCCGGTGGGCCTGCTCGACGACGACAAGCGGCTGGCCAACCTGCGCGTGCGGTCGGTGTCGGTGCTGGGCACGCGGGCCGATCTGGCCCGGGTGGCCACGGCCACCGGCGCCGAGGTGCTGGTGATGGCCATGCCAACCACGTCGCCCGACGAGTGGGCGTCGATCGGGCGGGACGCCCGCGACTGCGGCCTCGAGGTGCTCAACCTGCCGCCGGTCACCCAGCTGTTCGGCTCGGTCACGGTGAAGGACTTCAAGCCGGTGTCCACCCAGGACCTGCTCGGCCGCGACCAGGTGCGCACCGGGCTGATGGACATCTCCAACTACCTCAGCGACAAGCGGGTGCTCGTCACCGGTGCGGGCGGTTCGATCGGCTCGGAGCTGTGTCGCCAGATCCGCCAGTTCGATCCGGCCAGCCTGGTGATGCTCGACATCGACGACACGTCGCTTCAGGAGCTCCAGATCAGCCTGGACGGCCACGGGCTGTTGGACAACCGGGCGTTGGTCATCGCCTCGGTGCGCGACGCCCAGCGCATGGTCGAGGTATTCGAGACCCACCGCCCCCAGGTGGTGTTTCACGCCGCTGCGCTCAAGCACCTGCCGCTGTTGGAACAGAACCCGGACGAGGGCTTCAAAACCAACACGCTGGGCTCGCTCAACGTGCTGGAGGCCGCCGCGGCCGCCGGCGTCGAACGGGTGGTCAACGTGTCGACCGACAAGGCGGCCGACCCCACCTCGGTGTTGGGCCTCACCAAGCGCCAGGCCGAGCGTCTCACCGCCAGCTTCGCCGCTTCGGGCCGTCCCGGCACCTACCTGTCGGTGCGCTTCGGCAACGTGCTGGGCAGCCGCGGCTCGATGCTGCCCACCTTCCGCCGACAAATCGCCGCCGGTGGGCCGGTGACGGTGACCGACCCGGACGCCACCCGCTACTTCATGACCGTCGAAGAGGCGGTCGGCCTGGTGATCGACGCCGGTGCGGTGGGCAGCTCGGGCGAGGTGCTGGTGCTCGACATGGGCGAGCCGGTGAAGATCGCCGACGTCGCCCACCGCCTGGCCAACGAGGCCGACCCGCCGGTCGACGTGGTGTTCACCGGCCTGCGCCCCGGCGAAAAACTGCACGAGGTGCTGACGTCGCTCGACGAGGACGCCGCCCGCCCGCACCACCCGCTGATCTCCCACGTGCCGGTCGCGCCCTACAGCGACGACGAGCGGCAGGTGCTGTGCGACCAGATCCGCGAGGTGGCCCCCGGGTGGATCTCGGCGAGGGAATCACGCAAACCTGACGACGGTTCGGTTCTGACACTCCGTCAGGTGACGGGTTAGCCTCCCGCCGTGCGCGGCATTCTCTCCTCCGGGGCCTCGATCCCCCACAACCGACTCCAACGCTCGGCCATCGGGTCGTTTCTCGGCTCCGGCGGCGCCAAGGGTTCCCGGGCGGTGGCGTCCTTCGACGAGGACACGTCCACCCTGGCGGTAGCAGCAAGCCGTCAGGCGATCGAAGCGCTGCAACCTGAAGCGCTGTGGTTCGCAACGGCCGAACCCACCTACCTGGAGAAGTCCAACGCCGGCGTGATCCACGCCGCGCTGCGCCTCGACGAGTCGGTGCCCGCGCTCGACTTCGGTGGGGCCGCCCGCTCCGGCCTCGGCGCGCTCATCGCCGCCGCCTGCGGCACCCAGCGGGTGCTGGTGACCGCCGCCGACATCCGCACCGGCCTGCCCGGCTCCCCGGACGAGGTCGACGGCGGCGACGCCGGCGCCGCCCTGCTGCTCGGCGACGAGGCCGACGGTCCGTTACTGGCAGAGTTTCTCGGCTCGGCCAGCGCCTCGCGCGAGTTCCTTGACCGCTGGCGCCTGCCCGACGAGCCCAACGCCCGGGCGTGGGAGGAGCGCTTCGGCGAGGGTCAGCTCACCGCAGCCGCACTGGGCGCACTCGACCGCCTGCTCGAACAGCTCAGCCTGCCCCGTGGCGACGTCGCCGAGCTGATCGTCACCGGCTGCTCCGGCCGGGCGGTGAAGGCGGTCGGCCGCAAGGTGGGGGCCGACGCCAACCCGCTGGCCGCCACCGTCGGCAACACCGGCGGCACCGACCCGCTGCTGCGCCTCATCGACGCCCTCGAGCGCCACGACGCCGGCGCCACCGTTGTCATCCTGCACCTGGCCGACGGCGCCGACGCAGTTGCGTTCCGGGCGACCGGCACCAAGGCAGAGAACGCCGGCCACCGCACCATTGCCCAGCAGGTGGCCACCGGTGATGACAACCTCGCCTACTCCCGCTTCATGGCGTGGCGAGGCGTGCTCACCCAGCAGCCGCCCAACCGCCCCCCGCCCAACCGCCCGTCGGCCTCCGCCGCGGCGCGGCACGCCGACTGGAAGTACGGCTTCGTCGGCAGCCGCGACCGCACCAGCGGCGCACTGCACCTGCCCCCGGCCCGGGTGTCGTTCAAGGGCCAGGCCCTCGACGACATGGAGCCCGCACCGATGGCCGACGTGCAGGCCACGATCGTCACCTTCACGGTCGACAAGCTGGTGTACTCGCAGTCCCCCCCGGTGGTGTTTGCGGTGGTCGACTTCGACGGCGGCGGCCGCCTGCCGGTGGAGCTCACCGACTGCCGCCCCGACGAGGTGGAGGTGGGCTCCAAGGTGGAGATGACCTTCCGTCGGCTCAACATGGCCGAGGGCATCGCCAACTACTTCTGGAAGGGCCGCCTGGTCAGAACGGGTGAGCAAGCGGGAGCGCAATCATGAGTTCGCACGGCATCTCCGATCAGGTCGCCATCGTCTCGATGGGGTGCACACCCTTCAAGGAGCACTGGGACAAGGGTGCCGACGACCTGCTGGTCGATGCGGTCACCCAGACCACCGGCGCCGTCGGCCTCACCCCCAACGACATCGACGCCTACTGGCTTGGCACCTCCCAGTCGGGCGCCTCGGGCATGATGGCCGCAGGTCCACTCAAGCTGGAGGGCAAGCCGGTCAGCCGGGTGGAGAACTACTGCGCCACCGGCTCCGAGGCGCTGCGCAACGCCGCCTACGCCGTCGCGTCCGGCGCCTACGACACCGCCCTGGCGGTCGGCGTCGAGAAGGTGAAGGACGGCGGTTATCAGGGCCTCAACGCCTTCCCGTACCCCACCGATGGCACCCAGCGCACCCTCACCGCCGCCGCCATGTTCTCGCTGGTCGCACCCGCGTACGCCCGCCGCTACGGCATCGACGAGGACGACCTGCGCCGCGTGCTGGCCACGATCGCCTCGAAGAACCACTACAACGGCGCCCGCAACCCGCTGGCCCAGTTCCGCAAGGAGATGGACGTCGACGCCATCTGCGCCATGCCGGCGGTGGCCGGGCGCCTCGGCGTGTTCGACTGCGCCGGTGTGGCCGACGGGTCGTCCGCGGCGATGATCGTGCGGGCCGAGGATGCGCACAAGTACTGCGACAACCCGCTGTACATCAAGGCGCTCAGCCTGGTGGCCGGCAACGGCTCGGGCCTGTTGGACCCCGACTACGACTACACCACGTTCCCCGAGTGCGTCGCCGCCGGCGAGGACGCCTACGCGCAGGCCGGTATCACCGACCCCCGCACCGAGCTTGCCATGGCCGAGGTGCACGACTGCTTCACGCCCACCGAGCTGGTGCTGATGGAGGACCTGGGCTTCTCCAAGCGCGGCGAGGCCTACACCGACGTCACCGACGGCGTCTTCGACCTCAAGGGCGACCTGCCCATCAACTCCGACGGCGGCCTGAAGAGCTTTGGCCACCCGGTCGGCGCCTCCGGCCTGCGCATGATCTACGAGCTGTGGTTGCAGCTGCGGGGCGAGGCCCCCGAGGACCGCCGCATCGCCACCGCCGACCGGGGCCTCGGCCTCACCCACAACCTGGGTGGCTACCCGGGCGAGATGGTCAGCTTCGTCGGCATCTTCGGCGTTTAACAAACAGGGAACCCCCATCATGAACGTGTTGCTCGTCGGCCAGGGTTACGTCGGTCTGCCCGTCTCCATGGCGGCCGTCTCAGCCGGCTTTCACGTCACCGGGTTCGACACCGACCCGGCCAAGACCGACCTGCTCACCGGTGGCGGATCCCACGTGGAGGACATTCCGTCGGCCACCGTGCGGGCCGCCCTCGACAGCGGCCGCTACCGGGCGGTGTCCAACCCGGCCGAGGTGGATGGCTTCGACGTGGCGGTCATCACCGTGCCCACGCCGCTCACCGACGGTGCCCCCGACCTGGGGGCGGTCGAGGCCGCCGCCGCCATGGTGGGCGGCATGTTAAAAACCGGCGGTCTGGTCGTGCTGGAGTCCACCACCTGGCCGGGTACGACCACCGAGGTGGTCGGGCCCATCCTCGAGGCCAGGAGCGGCCTGCGGGCCGGCATCGACTTCCACCTGGGTTACAGCCCGGAGCGCATCGACCCGGGCAACCGCACGTGGCGCCTGGAGAACACCCCCAAGGTGGTGGGCGGTATCGATCAGCGCTCCACCGATGCGGTGGCTGCGTTCTACGGCGCCTTCGTCGAGACGGTGGTGCCGGTGGGCTCCACCGAGGTGGCCGAGCTCACCAAGCTGCTCGAGAACACGTTTCGCCACGTCAACATCGCGCTGGTCAACGAGCTGGCCATGTTTGCCCACGACCTCGACATCGACATCGGCGATGCGGTCACCGCCGCAGCCACCAAGCCGTTCGGCTTCATGTCGTTCCGTCCCGGCCCGGGCGTTGGTGGGCACTGCCTGCCGATCGACCCCACCTACCTGTCGTGGCGGGTGCGGCGCCGGCTGGGCACGTCGTTCCGGTTCGTCGAGCTGGCCAACGACGTCAACGACCACATGCCCGACTACGTGGTGCGTCGCATCCAGTCCGGCCTCAACGATCGGGAGCTGCCGGTGCGGGGCCGCAACGTGCTGCTGTGCGGGCTGGCCTACAAGGCCGACACCTCCGACGCCCGGGAGACCCCCACCCGGGCGATCGTGGCCGGGCTGCTGTCGCTGGGCGCCCAGGTCACCCTGGCCGACCCGCACGTGCCGTTCGAGCAGTTCCCCGACGGGGTGGCGACCATCGACGGCGACGCCGCTGCGCTCACCGACGCTGCGTCGGCGGCCGACGCCGTCGTCGTGCTGGTGCCCCACAGCGACTTCCGGTTGGGCGACGTCGTGGCGGCCGCACCCTGGGTGCTCGACTGCACCTCGGCTGCCCCAAATGCCGCCAACGTCGAGCGGCTCTAACCCCAATACCGTCCAGTTAAGGGAGGATGGTGATGAGGGGTGGGCCGTCGGGTTGGGGCCAGAGTGCGTGGCGGACGCGTTTGACGTGCTGTTGATCGCCGGCCAGGTTGAGGATGGAGCGGTCGTCTTGGGTGAGGATGGTTTTGGGGTGTGGGTGCTCATGTTGGGTGTCCAGGGGTTTGGCTGGGGCGGGCGGTTGGAGGGTCAGGCGGTGGTTTCTTTGACGGCTTGCCGTGCGGAGGATTCGTCGACGATGCCGGTGTTGGCGGCGTAGGCGGCGAGGAGTGCTTGGACAGCAAGGTTGTTGACCGCGCGGGGCAGCCCCCGGGAGGTTTGGTGGATCAGCCCGACGGCGTCCGCGCTGAAGAGGGTGTCGGTCCGCCCGGCGAGGGCGGTGTGGTGCGCCACGTAGCTGGCGGTTTCGTCGGGGGTCATGCCGGTGAGTTCGCAGCGCAGCGAGATGCGTTGGTCGAGCGCGGCGAACACCCCGAGTTTCATGCGTTGGCGGAGGGTGGGCTGGCCAACGAGGAGGCACGCGAATGGTGAGGTGGCGTCCATGTCCGCTGAGGTGAGAAGCCGGATCTCGTCGAGTTGTTCGCTCTGCAACATATGTGCTTCATCAAATATGACGGTAACGGTCTTGTTGCGTTCGTTGGTTTCGACGGCGAGCGCGTCGGTGGCTTGGGGGATGAGCGCCGATTTGTGGAACCGGGGTGTCCCCCCGAGCGCTGTCACGATCGCGGAGTAGAGCCCTCGGGTTCCGACAGCGGGGTTGGGGAGGTAGATGACCCGATGCCGGGACGGGTCAAGGGCGCCGGTCGCGGTGCGGATCGCGAGGGTTTTGCCGGCGCCGACCTCACCGGTGACAACCCCGATCGCTGTTTCGTTGATGGCCCAGCTGATCCGGGCGACTGCTTGGTCGTGGGCTTGGTGGTGATGGACCATCCCGGGGGCGATGTTCTTCCCGAATGGCATGCGGGTGAACCCGTAGTGGGTGCGGAGCGCGTCGATACTCATGGGCGGTTGTCCTCTTCGATGGTGGTGCTGTCGGGGTCGGTGCTGTTGGTGGTGGGGTTGGTGGGGATTTGGTATTGGCCCGGCATTTGGTCGGGGTCGGTGGTCTCGATGAGGGCCTGGTAGTCGATGTCGGGTTCGCCTCCGATCTGTTGGTGGAGTTGGTCGTCGGTCTTGTTGGCGATCATGCCGAGGTAGTCGATCCCTGAGGCTGCGTGGTGGTGCCGGTCCGGTTCGGGCTCGGGGCGTGCTGCGGGGTGGGTGTGGCGCGTGATGACGTGTGGGATGGCTTTGCCGACGGGACGGTCCTCGTAGAACACGTCGATGCGGGTGAGGTCGAACGGGTTGAAGACCAACTCGACGTGCCGGCCAACCAGCGCGGCCTCGACTTCGTAACGGTTGGAGTGAAGGCTCACCGTCGCGGTTTTGGTGACGAGGCGGGTCTCTGACCACAAGAACGCCTCGCGGACCGCGTCAGCGGAGGGCAACACCGGCGGCGTGTTGGCGGCCGCCGCGTCGAAGCGTTCGATCGGGGTCTGACCGGTTTCGGAATGGATCTGCCGGTGGTAGTGCTGTTCAACCCAGCCAGCGAAGAGCCGTTCGAGCTCGGCCATCGTCTCAACACCGGTGAGGAGCTCGACTTCGAACTGGTCGCGGACCGTGCGAAAGAACCGTTCGATCTTCCCTCTCCCGGCGGGTTCACCGGGTTTGGAGTGCCACAATCGGATCCCCATCTTGGCGAGAGCCCGACCGAACTGGGCAGACACAAACGGCGACCCGTTATCGAGATAACAGCCCGTCGGGACACCCCTTCGGGTGAGCCCCTCGCGGAGCGCGTTCCCGGCCCGAAGGGTGTCCTCGGCCAACGTCCATTTCCAGCCGACGATCAGCCTCGAGTGGTCATCGATAAACGCGAACAGGACCGGCTTGTGAGCCCCGGCGACAAGGAACCGGCCGTGCATCGCGTCACCGGTCCAGATCTCGTTGATCGTTGAAGCTTCGAACCGGCCGAACGCCCGACGTGTCGGGGCTTTGCGGTGCAGCCCGACCCGAACGAAATGGCGTTGCAACGTGCGTGCTGACACCACCATCTCCTCGACGGCAAGCAGCTCGACGATGTGGGCGGCGGTCCGCGCTGGTTGCTCACGGCGTAGCCGTTCAGCTGTTTCGATCACGACCGGTGGGATCTGAGGTGCCCGGGCCCGTTCTGTGGGCACCAGAGCGTCATAGCCGCCCGCGAGCCACAGGCGGATCCAACGATCCAACGTCGAACGCCCAACGGTCACCCGCTGGCCTGTCGGGCCGACGTGTTCACGGGCCGCCAGACGGCGGACCAGCGCCCCGCGTTCGGTTGGGGACAGCTCGGGGTCAGCAGCCTCTCTGATCAGCGAGTAACGAAACAACGCAATGTCGCGGCGGTGGTTGTCTTCCATGTGGGGAGGGCCCTTTCGTTGGTGTGGGCCCAGGTTTGCCGGTCAGCTGTTCGCCTGAAAGGGGGAGTTCGTGTTGCTCAACAGCCTCCCGCCGGAAACAGCCGAGACGAAGAACCAACGGTTGCCGGGACCGAACCGACGGACCGCCGCAGCAGCGGCCACACCAACGGCTTCCAACACTTTGCGGGCCGGGGAACCCCTCCCCCGGATATGGCCCAACGACGGGTCCAACCGGCGGGCCACCGCCACAAACTGCCCAGCCAGAAACGCGGCTTTCGCATTGAAGCGGCGCAACCAGCCCCGCACCGTCGACGCAGGAACCCCCAACCGGTCAGCGATCGACCGGTGACCCCCACCATCACCGAACGCCAACAACGCCGAGCCGATTTGCTCGACCCCATCACGGCGACGCAACAAACACATCGCCGGCAACAACACGTGTGTCACCAGGCATCCTCGGCATTGAGCCCGGCGCGGTTCAACGGTCACCTGCCCGCCATTGACACGGATCGGGCGGGGCCGCGCCGACCCCCACGGGCCCAACACCCCCCTGCACCCGGGACACACCAACCCGCCCGAACACAGAGCCGCCTCGACGGCAACACGATCGTTCCCTACAGTCAACAACGTTGGTGCTCCGCACCGATTGTGAAGGGCCCTCTCGTTTTGCTCGGCCAAGAGATTGACGAGGGGGCCCTTGCGCG
This sequence comes from Candidatus Microthrix parvicella Bio17-1, assembly GCF_000299415.1. NCBI lineage: Bacteria > Bacillati > Actinomycetota > Acidimicrobiia > Acidimicrobiales > Microthrixaceae > Candidatus Neomicrothrix > Candidatus Neomicrothrix parvicella. Next base: position 92,222 of record NZ_AMPG01000004.1, on the reverse strand, counting down.
TCCAGGACCCGGCCAGCCTCAACCACCCCCCACACCAACGACAACTCCACTGAGGACCACCCCATCCTCACCCAAACTGTCCCAAACCCAGGCCCCCATCCTCAGGCCACCTGGCGCTCAACATCTGCTTGGTGACGACGCCGAAGGGCCCACCCGGACTGGACACCTCAATTCGGTCGTCAAACCACACCAACCGAACTGGGGCGTTGAAGTGTTCGTAATCGCGGTGAGTCAGCGCGTTCAGCACCAACTCTCGCAGCGCTGCGAGCGGATAGTCGGGTCGGCTTTCCTGGCGGAGCCCCCCGACTTCCTCGACCGACGTCCGAATGTTTGAGGTGAGCAGCCGACCCAGCACGTCGAGCTGGCCGATCAGGTTGCCCCGGAGCTCTTCTTGGTCAACCACGTGCGACGACTCGTCCGAGCCCTCATAGCGAACGAACTGTACATAAAAACCTGGAACGACACTCGACGGGTCGGCACCAACCACGAGCAGGCCCAAGACGCGGGCCTCTTCCGATTTCGGATCGATCATGCCCAGCGATGCCAGTTGCTGGGCAAGCGTCCGCTCGTTCTCGGCCAGCACATCCGGGTCGACGGCCGCATGCAAATAAGTCGACCGGAAGAGCTCAAGGTCGAGATCGGCAATGTTGGTTCCCGAAACGGGGTGCTGATCGAACAACACGTCAGCCGAGCGACTTCGCCCGCCGAAGCTGGTCACGGTTCTTTGGGTCGCGCTTCCACTCGATGTTGTCCTGTTCGGACCCACCGATCAGGTTGGCGAAACCACTCATGATCCCAGGCTATCGACGGGCTGAGGCGAGAAAGCGACCACGCCGCACCCGCCGAACAGATGCGCTTGACCGCAGGGTACGTCGAGCTTCGAGGAGGACCATCTTGAGGACGTTTCCGACTCCACATTCTTGAGCAGCCGATCACAAAACCCGGTCAAGTGTTGGGCATCCGGTCGGAGTAGCGGTTTTCGCGGCGCCGTAGTCGCGGTTTTGGCAGGGTCGTAGCAGTGGTTTTGTCACGATGACGGCGCCGGCAACTCGATTCAACCTCACAGGCGAGCGTTTGAGAGCTCCACGGCATAGTGCAGCAACTGCCGATCGGCACTGACCAGGGTCAACGCCTCGCACTGAGCCTGCGCCACAAGCATGCGGTCAAACGGGTCGCGATGGTGCATCGCCAGGTTGGGAGCAGTTTCGGCGTGCGCCGGGGAAATGCTCAGCATGGAGAAGCCGTTCGCCTCGATCTCCTCGACCAATCCATCGGGAAAGCTCAACTTGCCTAACGCGCGCTTGATTCCGAGTTCCCAGGGGGTCACAACCGAGATCACAACGTCTGGCGATTCCGTGATCAGCTCACGCGTTGCCGGACCCAACATGGGATGGTCGTCCAGCCACCACTTCACGACATGGCTGTCGAGAAGAAGCCTCGCCACCGCTACAGATCCTCAATCTCGGCAGACGCTGCAAACATGGCAACGACATCGGGGTCGGACTCGATGGCCTCCTCCTCGGTCTCATGGGTTTCGAAGCGCCCCGCCCACGACCCGGGTTGGCGGACCCCACCACTACGCCGGAGGAGGTACGAACGGATCGCGGCTGCATACAACGCGCTGCGGGACTCTCCAGACTGGCGACGCACCTGCTCAGCCGCTTCGAAAAGGTCGTTCGGGATAGATACCGCTGTCTTCATGGAATGAGTATAACCAGTAATACCGACCACTTTTGCCAGGTTCGCCACCCTTCCTTCAGCCGACGCTAGAGACCCAGGTTGTCGATGAGTTGAGGTGAGACGACAGCCACGACATAGGCCGCAGCCAAGAGCGCCGGGCCGAACGGCACCGCCAGGTTGGCGATGCCGGTAGCGACGTCGGCTTCGCGTTCCTGATCGGTCTCGATATCTGACGGGTCGGTCGCTTGCGACGCACCGTCGGTTTCCGCGGCGGGGACGGCTCCGACGGGGGCGGTGCGGCGGTTGCCGAGCGCCCACAGCACGCCGCCGAGGATCAGTCCGAAGATGGCGGCGACCCCCATGGTCAGCACCACCGCGAAGACCGCCAGGATCTTCCCTCCGCTGCCGACCAGTGCGCCGATGTGCAGGCCGATCAGCACGGCCAGGCGCACGTCGCCAAACCCCAGGCCGTCCGGGCGCACAAACCAGATGGCGAACAGTGCGCCGCTGAGCACGGCGGCGCCCAGCGCAGCGCCGACGGCGATGCTCGCCTCGCCCTCGGCGACCGCCGACGCGCCGATCAGCAGCGCCGACACGGCTGCGGCCGGCCACACCAGCTTGGTCGGCACCATCAGGGTGCGCAGGTCGATCACCCCGACGATGACGGCGACGGGCACGAACCACAGCATGGGAACGAGCGTCCAGCCCCAGCCCAACGACAGCGCCAGGCCGATCCAGAGCACCGGCACCAACGCCTCCACCATCGGATGAAAGGCGCCGATCGTCGCGCCGCAGTTACGGCATTTGCCTCGCAGCGCCAGCCAGGCGAACACCGGAATATTCAGGTGCGCCGGCACCTCGGTGCCACAACCCGAGCAGCGGCTGCGGCCACCGGCCACCTCGCCCCACGGCCTCATCCCAAACGTCTCACCGAACTCGTTGGGCTCATCGAGGGGCATCGGCAGGCGGTCGATCACCACACAGCTGAACGACCCCACCGCCAGACCGAAGACGGCGAGCATCACCACCAACATCACCGTCTCCATCGCACCCCCAACCTCGGTGGGTGGACACTATCCATCGGCACTACCCTCGACAGAACGACGAGACAGAACAGGACCTCCATGAGCGACGCCACCAAGCCCACCGCCTCCACGATCATCTACACCCTGACCGATGAGGCACCGGCGCTGGCCACCCGATCGTTGCTGCCGGTGATCGCCGCGTTCGCCGGGGCGTCGGGCGTCAACGTGGAGACCCGCGACATCTCGCTGGCCGGAAGGATCCTGGCCGCGTTCAGCGACCGGCTGCCGGCCGAGCAGCGCCGCGACGACCACCTGGCCGAGCTCGGTGAACTTGTGACGATGCCCGAGGCCAACATCATCAAGCTGCCCAACATCTCGGCCTCACTCCCCCAGCTGAAGGAGGCGGTCGCCGAACTACAGGCCGACGGCTACGACCTGCCCGACTACCCCGACGAACCGGCCACCGACGCCGAGGTCGAGGTGTTGGCGCGCTACGCCTCGGTGATGGGCTCGGCGGTCAACCCGGTGCTGCGCGAGGGCAACAGTGACCGACGCGCACCAGCGGCGGTCAAGGCCTACGCCCGCAACCACCCCCACTCGATGGGTGCCTGGTCGCCCGACTCGAAGACCCGGGTGGCCACGATGACCGACGGCGACTTCCGTTCGACCGAGAGGTCGGTCACCGTGGCCGACGACGACTCGCTGAGCATCCGCTTCACCCCCACCGACGGCGAGGCACGAGAGCTGCGCGGGCCGGTGTCGGTCAGCGCCGGCACCATCGTCGACGGCTCGCTGATGAGCGCGGTGGCGCTCGACGAGTTCCTCACCGCCGCCATCGCTCGGGCCAAGGCCGAGGGCGTGCTGTGGTCGATCCACCTCAAGGCCACCATGATGAAGGTGTCCGATCCGATCATGTTCGGGCACGCCGTTCGGGCGTTCTTCCCCGGTCTCTTCGCCGAGTACGGCGACGTGTTGGCCGAGGCCGGCTTCAACCCCAACAACGGCCTGGCCTCGTTGGATGCCGCCATCAACAACCTGCCCGTCGATGCCCGAACCTCGGTCGAGTCCGCCCTGGCCGCCGGGTATGCCGCCGGTCCCGAACTGGCGATGGTGAACAGCGACAAGGGCATCACCAACCTGCACGTGCCCTCGGACGTGATCATCGACGCATCGATGCCCGCCATGATCCGCACCTCCGGGCAGATGTGGGGACCCGACGGCGAATCGGCCGACACGCTGGCCGTGATCCCCGACCACAGCTACGCCGGGGTGTACGCCGAGGCGATCGACTTCTGTCGTGCCAACGGGGCGCTCGACCCGACCACGATGGGCTCGGTGCCAAACGTGGGGTTGATGGCCCAGAAGGCTGAGGAGTACGGCAGCCACGACAAGACCTTCGAGATCGAATCAGACGGCGTGGTCGAGGTGCTCGACGGCGCCGGCGACGTGCTGCTCACCCACCAGGTGAGTACCGGCGACATCTGGCGCATGTGCCTGGCGGCCGACGCCCCGGTGCGCGACTGGGTGAGCCTCGCCGTTCGCCGAGCCCGGGCCACCGGTGCCCCTGCGGTGTTCTGGCTGGACGAGACGCGTGCCCACGACGCCGCTTTGATCGCCAAGGTCAACGCGTACCTCGGAGACGAGGACACCGAGGGTCTGGATATTCGCACCATGACCCCCGAGGCCGCCACCCGCTTCTCCCTGGAGCGCATCGTCGACGGCCTCGACACGATCTCGGTGACCGGCAACGTGCTGCGCGATTACTTGACCGACCTGTTCCCGATCCTCGAGGTGGGCACGTCAGCCAAGATGCTGTCGATCGTGCCGCTGATGGCCGGCGGCGGGCTGTTCGAGACCGGCGCCGGAGGCTCGGCGCCCAAGCACGTGCAGCAGTTCGTGGCCGAGAACCACCTGCGCTGGGACAGCCTGGGCGAGTTCCTGGCGCTTGGCGCCTCGCTGGAGCACCTTGCCGACTCGACCGACAACGCCCGGGCCCGGCTGCTGAGCACCACGCTGGATGACGCCACCGCCAGGGTTTTGGAAGAGGATCGATCGCCATCCCGCAAGGTCAACGAACTGGACAACCGGGGCAGCCACTTCTACCTGGCCCTCTACTGGGCCGAGGCGTTGGCCGCCCAAGCAGAGGACGCCGGCCTGGCAGCGGTCTTCGCGTCGTTGGCAACCCAACTCGGTGAAGCCGAGACCACCATCGTCGACGAGCTCAACAGTGTGCAGGGCAACCCGGTGGACCTGGGTGGCTATTACTGGCCCAAGCCCCAGGCTGCCACCGATGCCATGCGGCCCAGCGCCACGTTGAACGCCATCCTCGACGGGTTCAGCTGACACTTCCGTCGCGTTCCATCACGCCGTGAGGCAAGATGGCTCCATGACGGACATAGCGATCATCGGCGGGGGGATCGCCGGGGTATCGGCCGCCTACTGGTTGGCCCTCCACCCCAGCGCGCCGTCGGTCACGGTGCTCGAAGCCGAGGCCACCCTGGCGCACCACACCACCGGACGGTCGGCCGCTCAGCTCATCCCCAACCTGGGCGCCGAACCGCTTCGACCCTTGACAGTGGCGTCGGTGCCGTTTTTTCGACAACCACCTGACGGGTTCGCCGAGCACCCGCTGGTGAGTTCGCGGGCCGTCATCACCGTGGCCCCACCAGGCGAGGAGGCATCGCTCGACGAACAGTTGCGAGCCGCCCGACGCGTCGATCCCGGTGCCACCGAGGTCGAATACTCCGAGGCGGTCGGGTTGTTTCCCGCGCTGCGACGAGAGGCGTTTGGGCGGGGCATGCTGGAACCGTCAGGCGACGACATCGATGTTGCCGCGCTGCATCAGGCCTTCACCGTGGGCGCCCGACGCGCCGGGGCCACGGTCGAACGGGCGTGGCGCCTCGCCGCAGCCGAGCTCAGTTCAGGCAGCGGCAGTTCAGGCAGCGGCGATCACCCTCGCTGGAACCTCATCGCCGAGGACGGCCGGACACTGTCAGCAGCGACAGTGGTGAACACCGCCGGGGCATGGGGCGACGTCGTGGCCGGCATCTGCGGCCTGCCCGGCGTCGATCTGGAACCCCGACGTCGCACGGCGTTCATGACACCCAGTGGTGTCGCTGGATCGGCAGAGTGGCCCATGGTGGTGGACGTGGCCCATCGCTGGTACGTGAAGCCCGACGGGCCACAGCTGTTGTGTTCGCCTGCCGACCAGACACCGTCAGCGCCATGCGATGCCAAGCCGGAGGAACTCGATGTGGCCCTGGCAATCGAGCGAATCAACGAGGCCACCACGCTGGGAATCCGCACGGTTGCCTCGGCCTGGGCCGGGCTGCGGACCTTTGCCCCGGACGAGTCGATGGTGATCGGCCCCGATCCTGGGATGCCCGGCTTCGTGTGGTGCGTGGGCCAGGGTGGCACCGGCATACAGACCGCACCCGCCGCCGGACGTCTGCTGGCCGACCTCACGTTGGACGGGGCACCTTCGGCGTTCTTCGATGGGGTCACGCTCGACCTTGCGGCGCTCACCCCACATCGCCTGGTCGGCCGATAGCGCGCCGGTCGGGTGCCAGACTGGGGCCATGGCCACGAACATGCCGACCGCCGTCGAGCGCACTCCCCACAACCCCTTCGCCGAGCGATCCCCCGAGGACGAACGCCTGCACCGCAAGCAGCGTCTGGCGGTCGCCTTCCGCATCTTTGGCCGCCTCGGCTTCGACGAGGGCGTCGCCGGGCACATCACCGCCCGCGATCCCCTGCGAGACGACTGCTTCTGGGTGAACCCCTTCGGCATGTCGTTCAAACAGATCCGGGTGGCCGACCTGCTGCTGGTGGACCACCACGGCGAGGTGGTGGAGGGCAGCTGGCCGGTCAACCAGGCGGCATTCGCCATCCACAGCCAGGTTCATGCCGCACGTCCCGACGTGGTGGCCGCCGCCCACTCGCACTCACTGCACGGCAAAGCGTTCTCCAGCCTTCACCGCCCACTTCGCCCCCTCACCCAGGACGCCTGCATCTTCTTCGAGGATCACGTGTTGGACCCCGACTATGGCGGCGTCGCCAACGATGTCGAAGAGGGCAAGCGCATCGCCACCGCGCTCGGCGGCAACAAGGCCGCCATCCTGGCCAACCACGGGCCGCTCACCGTGGGCGCGACCGTGGAGGAGGCCACGTTCTGGTTCGTCACCATGGAGCGCACCTGCCAGGCCGAGTTGCTGGCCATGGCGGCCGGCGAACCCCAACCGATTCCCGACGACATCGCCCGCGGCGTACGCGATCAGGTCGGCTCATCGCTGGCCGGCTGGTTCTCCGCGCAGCCACTGTTCGACTGGATGGAGGCCGAGCAGCCCGACTGCCTCGAAGGTTCCTAACAGTTCGAGCGCATCGAAGCGGCCTTCCGAGCAAATTGTTTGCCGAGACCATCGAACAGGTGTACGATAGTCATATGTCCTCCGGCGGGAGAGATCTCAACAAATTCAGCGGCAAGGTTTGCGTCGAGCCGACCGAGAACGGACGCATCAGTAGCAACGAGGCGTCTCACTTTCTGCGAGAACACGACCTGTCCACCGAGGGTTCCCCGCAGTTGGCCGAGCTGATCGACCTCGAAACCCAACGACGGCGCATCGATCACCGCCAGGCCGTGCTCATCGCCGAGGTCGCCGCCAACGGAGTCTGCGACATCCTCCACGGGCACACCTCCCCCATGTGGCTGGCCCACCGGCTCCAACAACCGCCGCAGCTGTGTCGAAGCCAGGTGATGACCGCCACCCGCATGGCCCGCCGCTACCCTGCCCTCGAAGCAGCGCTTGGAGCCCAACGGATCGGCTGGCAACACGTCAAGGTGTTCGACTCGGCCGCCAACGACCGCAATTGGCAGGACATGGCCGACCTGCTGCCCCAGCTGATCGATCTCGCCCAAGTCGCCACCTTCGAACGCTGGGCCCGAGAAGTTCGAGGCATCGGGCAAAGACTCGACCAGGATGGCGGCTACGACCCCGCCACCGACCCGGCCAACAACCAACTCCGCGTGGTATCGACCACCGACGGTGTAACCCATCTCTCCGGACAGTTGGTCGGCGAGCTGGCACTCTCGATCAAGGCAATCATCGACGACGAGACCAACCGGGTCCTCAGCCGCTTCCGCGCCGACGCCGAAGCAACCAATGGCGCGACCCAGGTCCCCAGCCGCGCCCAGGCCGGCGCCGAGGCACTCTGCGAAATGTTGGAACGCTCATGCGGCGTGCGCGATGGTCAGGGCAGGCTTCCCGAACCCGAGATCATCGTCGTGATGAAGCTCGACGAAGGAAACGATGCGCCCCCCGAGCTCACCGACGGCGAGGGCAATCACCTGTCACCCGAGATCCTTCGCTTCATCATTGCCGCCGGCGTGATCCGCCCGATGCAGGTTTCCACCTCGGGCGACCCACTCCGCATGGGACGTACCCTTCGGTACGCCAACCGCCACCAACGGCGGGCACTCATGATCCGCGACGGCGGATGCGTCTTCCCCGGCTGCGACCGGCCGGCCTCGTGGTGCGACGCCCACCACGTCGACGAATGGGACCATGATGGCCCCACCGATATCGACAACATGGCCGAATTGTGTCGCCACCACCACCGAGTGACCCACCGGCCCGGTTGGGTGATGAGCCGAGACCCCTATTTCACCGACGAAGTCAGATTCAGATGGCGAACGTCATCCGGTCAGCTCATCAGCTCACAACGACATCAGCAGCGCCGGCGACATCCCGCTGCGTAAGGTTGTGGAGAGTGTTCACACCGGCAGGAGTTGCGGTGCGTGATCAAGGCGGACCTTCCAATCACAGGCGCCACCAATGGCGGACGCGTACTGCGCCCGACGCTTGGCCAATCGGCCCTGCGCTTGAGGTTCGACCGGCTCGTACTGAGCCTCGATTCCCCTACGCATCGACTCCAAGGCCTCGGTCCGCATCTGTGAAATGCGGCTCTCGGTGACGCCCAGAAGTACGGCCAACTCCTGCGACGTCTTGTCCTCCAGGAAGTAGCCGACGATCACCAGACGCTGGCGTGCAGGCAGCAGCCTCACAGCATCCCGGAGGAAGGCGAGCATCTCTCGGCCCTCAAGCTCTCGTGCCGGCTCCACCGCCTTGGGGTCCTCCAGCACGTCCATCAGCGTCACATGCTCCTCGGACGAGTCGGTGACCAGGCTCTCCAAGGCCAACACCACCGACCTGAACGTTTGGTCCCGCAACCGATGAATCTCTTCCCGGGTCATTCCGAGGGCCTTGGCCACCTCGTCACGTTCGGGCACTCGTCCCAACTCCGATGCCAGGCGCTGCTCCATCTGATCAAATCGTCGGGCCATGCTCCGAACCGAGCGCGGGGCCCAGTCGGCCGACCTGACCGAGTCCAGAATGGCGCCGCGGATGCGCTGCGCTGCAAATCGCTCGAACGGGACGCCACGAGCGTCGTCGTAACGCTGCGCTGCCTCCACCAAACCGAGCGCACCCGCTCGTGCCAGATCCTGACGATCGACATGGCGAGGGAAATGGACGGCTACCTGAAAAACCACATGATTGACCAGGTTGAGGTTGGCCTCGATCAGAACTCGAGTTTCTTCTTTCGTGGTCACACTGCGCTCCTGGGATGTCGAACCGAACTCGCACCCGATGTGTCGGACACTCCACGTAGAACCTGAACCACAACCTGCGTAATGAGTTGAATTACCCAATGGGGTTGCTGGGTTCTTGAGAGTCTGGATTCGAGCCGCTGGTCCATGACACTTGTTTGGCCTGGAGCCCTCCGGGATTCCTACGGCTAGCTCGTGCCCCGGTCGGCAGGTTCGGGTTGCCCAGCAAGCGCTGATGGGCTGTCGTCCGTAGAGCACTGGTCCATTAGGTCGCCGCTCGGGAAGCCCGCCGGCTCACATGTGGAACCGATCCGAGGAGGCACACGATGACCATTTTCGTGGGCGGTGACTGGGCCGAAACCCATCACGAAGTCCATCTGATGAACGACGCCGGCGACAGACCCGCTGCGAAACGGTTTCCTGAGGGTCTCAAAGCACGCCAACCGGCTCGCCAACGATCTCCGCGAGTCTTTCCCCGCCGCACTGGTCACGTACGACAAACGCGCTGGCCGCGACGCAGTCGCAGTGCTCACCAAAGCGCAACACCCCGACCAGGCCCGACAATTGTCGATCTCCCAGACCCGCTCCGCGTTGAAGTGCGGCGGACGCCAACGGAACCTCGACGGGCGTGCTGCCGAAAGCCAAACCGCGTTGCGGTCCCCTCAGCTCGCCGCCCCGCCAGCGGTCGCCGCAGCGTTCGCTGCAACAACGAAAGCATTGGTCGAGGTCATCGCCGGACTCAACGCCACCATCGCCTCTGGCAAGAAGCACGCCGTGCTCGCCCGCCATGTCCGCAACCGGCGCCTCTACGACGCCATCGACCAATGGGTATTCTGCTCGCTGCACGCCAGCACAGAGCCGCTGGTGACCTCCACCACCAAGCACTCAGAGCGCTCGGCAACTGGCTCGTCGGCTAACTCCACCGCGGCCACCGAACCGGCACCCCCCACAACGAACACACCGCCTGGGCACACCGTCAACCAGCCCAAATCCAGACCGCTGCTTGGCCCCTACAGCCCTGGGTGTCTCGTTCGGTTATCGCTCGAATTGGCCAGCCTGATGGCAAACCCAAAAATAGTGGATAGGGATCAGCGAGACAACCGCTGCAGCTGCCCAACCCTCGCCGAACTGATAGTGAAGCCATGACCCCAAGATCAACCCTGCTACGAGTAGAACGATCAATCCCGCAGCCAACCCTCGGAGATTCGAGTATGTGAACTCCTTAATCTCTCGGAGCGTGAGCAAACGCATGTCAGCGACACTACCCGCTCTTGTAGATGTCCGGCACGTAGCCCTTCGGACCGAATCTCGGGTACTTCAACTTGAGACACATGCCCCGATTACTGGCCCGGTTGGCTTGATAGACGATGGCGGCAGCGTAGACAGCGCAGGCTGCGCCTCGGGTTCCGAACGTACTCCCCTGCGCAAAAATCTCCACCGAACCATCGCTGCCGGCACGTAGTTCGACAGGACTGCCGGCCACCTCGATCGGAAATACGAATCGAGAGGGAGCAGCGGGGCTGTCAAGCACAATGAGAGCTTGTGCCCCGTCTTCAGTCGGTCGCGCAACGACCGTTGAATCGGTAACAGCGTCTTGGTAAACGAGGCTGTCGCCGATTTTCACGCCGTCGGCAGTGGATCTGCCGGGAATACCAAGGGTGACCTCTGCGGCCTCGTCGGACGCGATGGAAATGCCCTCAGCGGGGTCGGCGGAGATTTCAATGGTCTGGGATTCATCGTCAGCGACGATTCCATCGGGAGTCACCTCCAAGGAAAGATCGACGGAAGGGTCGGTGTCGTTGGCAAGAGCCGCGCGCTCCGCTGCCGTCGAGGCTGCAGGTTCAGTTCGAGCAGCTGGTGGCGTGGGGTTGGGCTGCGTTGACGAGGCTGGCGATCTCGTCGGTGGGGTGGGCGTCAGTGGTTGAGATCATGCGTCCACCCCAGCGGCATTGCCGGCCGACGGATTCGTCGATCGGGGTGAACCAATCCGCATGAGCGAACTCAATCGACGTCCAATTGACCGAACCGGGCGATGGTCACGCCCCGTCGGGCAAGCACCTTCAACATGCTGACCGAGGGCGCCACCTGACCGGCTGTGATTGCACACGACCGTCGTTCAGCACCGCCGGACACCAACAGCTCTCCGCAGGTTGCTGCCAACGCCGCCGTCGCCGCCTCAATTCGATCCACCACGCCCAAAACCACGCTTGCGGTCGAGGTGCCCTGTCGTCCCCTGGCCTCGACCACCGCCGCTCCAACACCAGCCGGCTTCTGCGGGCTTGGAAAGGGCGGCAGGCCCACCATCACCGGCAGGCGCTCCCGCCGATTCATCGAGATGCGGGCACTCAGACGAGCGACCTCCGGGTGGGCGGCCCGAAGTGTGTGCACCTCGGCCAAATCGGCCCGATACGTATCCTGACCGTCCACGGGGGAGGGAAAGAACCACAGTTCACGCCCCGAACCGGCAGCACGCTCCAGCCAGGCGCCATCACGCCAGTCCCGACCTTCTCGCTTCAGCGCCCGCGCCCTCGCCTCCGCACAGGAGCGACTTCCTGAGAGGTGGCGAGCCACGTGCAACTCTGTGACCTCGTCGAGCAGGCCTGCGGCGTGCACAGCCATCACATCGGTCAAACCGGGCGAAAACGTGGCTCCGACCACCACCGGCGCCGCCCAACCCTCCAAGAGTTCGGTCACCAAGTCGGGGTCGTCGCACACCGAAACTGCCGGGATACCGGCATCCGCGGCCAAGCGAAGTGCTGAACGCTGTGCACCCGCCTCGGTGGTGACCGCCATCCAGTCGGCGTCGACGCGTCGGCCCTCACCGACCACCTCCACTCGGGCCAGGCCACCCACCTGAGCTGCCGCCACATCAACTCGTCGACTTCGAACCCGCACCAACTCGACGGAGCGGGTCGACAACAATTCGCTCAGCAACCGCCGTCCGACAGCACCCAACCCGACGAGCTCGACGATCACCGGTACTCGGGCCCCGTCAGCTCGTGCCAGCCCCCTTCTTGAGGTGGTAGGCCTCCATTGCCACGCAGTCGGAGCACAGCGGTGACGAAACCGGCGACAGCCATGGCAAAGGCACCTCGGCGCAGCGCTCTCATGGACTCCTCCGCTTTCTGTGGGGCTAGCTGGATTCGAACCAGCGACCTCACCCTTATCAGGGGTGCGCTCTAACCAACTGAGCTATAGCCCCGGGTTGTGCATCAAGTTAGCCGCCGGGTGTGCTGTCGAGCGAACGGGTTAGACCGGCTCCGCCGACTCCTCCTCGATAACCGACACCCAGACGCCGCCAATGAGGTCGGAGATGAGGTTGAACAAGATCGATCCGATGACCGCCGCACCGGTCAGTGCCAACGTGATGATCAGACCGATCAGCGAGAACACACGAAAAAGCAGATCGGCGTCGATGGTGACGGCGGTGAGGCTGAACGATTGCGCCACGAACTTCTCTAGGTTTTCGATCGTGCCCGATGATCGTGCCACCGACCACATCGTGACACCGGCAACCAAAAATATGAACCACATGCACACGTTGAGCACCAGCGTGAGCTTGAAAACCGACCACGGGTCGACGTGACGGACCAGTCGACGAACCCGCCGCGCCCGGAACCGTTCCCGACGACCAAAACCGCTGCGGGACTCGACCATCGCCGAGTCGCCGTCGGAGCCGTCACCGGTGGAGTTGCTCGTCTCAACAGCAGGTTGGACACTCGTTGCGGGGGGACCCGCCACCACGCGCTGAGTTTCCGGTGACTCGACCACCGGAGCGGCTTGGGTTGCAGGTACGACAGGAGCCGAAGACTTGGAACCTGTGACCGGGGTTGTCGACGGCGGTTCTTCGACGGGTTTCGCCGGCGGCGCGGGGTCATTCTTGGGCTTGGTCGTTTCGACTGCGGGCGTGGTCGAGTCACCTTGTGTGGCCGCCGGCCTCTTGGCCACCGTCACTGGTGGCTTCTTGGCTGCCGGTTGCTCGGCTTTCGGCTTCTTGGCCGCCGGTTGCTTGGCCGCCGGTTTCGAGGACCCGGCAACGTCCTCGCGCTGCCACCGAGCTTCTTTGGGTGTCGAGTCGGTACCGGGCACGGGCGCCGGCACCACCGCCGTGCGAGGACCTGGAATCCGTTTGCCCGCATCCGGTTGTGCCATTCCGGTGAGTCTAGGGCCCCGCAGCCAAGTCGCGGTGAACGGGGTCGGGCCGGGCCGCGGCGACGGCCGAGACCCCATCGCCGCTGATACGCACCCGCCACAATCGACCACCCAGCGCAAGTTCCGAGCTGGTCACCGATGTCAGCACCCATCCGTTGCGGGCACTCACCTCTTGTGCCGCGCCTGGTGCCGACCCGACAGTGCCCGCCTGGCGGCCGGCCTCGGCCGACCCGACGGCCGCCAAGGCGGACAGGTCGGCGACCGCCTGGGCCTGCGCGATTCGGAGTGACCGTTGTGCCAAGACCCCAAGGGCGGTCAAGAGCAACAGCACACAGCCCATCATCCCAACCACCCACCACACCACCGAGCCACGCTCGTTCCGACGCATCATCCCAGGGTGAAGGCACCAAACAGCGCCGGCCATGGACACCGCGCCCCGGGGGCTACTCCCCGGGTTGCACCTCGACGATGGCCTCAACGTCCGCTTCGTCGGACTCGGCGACGGCTCCGTCCTCACTGACCACCGGCGCAACGGCCACCACCTTGGTGTCACCATCGAGGCGCATGACGGTGACCCCCATTGCATCCCGTCCGTACTCGCTGATGGAACCGACAGGGGTACGGATGATGACGCCTGCGTCGGTGATGAGGAAGATCTCCGAGTCCTCGGCCACCAGGTTGGCGGCCACCACCCGACCCCGGTCGTCGCGGATTCGGTGCGCCCGAACCCCTTGACCACCGCGGCCCTGACGGGTGAACTCGTCCGGGTCGGTGCGCTTGCCGTAGCCACCGTCGGTGACGGTCAGCAAACGCGTGTCGGGAGTGATCACGGCCGAACCAATCACGCGGTCGCCCGACTTGAGACGCATGCCCCGCACACCGGCGGCGTTTCGACCCATCGGCCGGACATCGGACTCGGCGAAGCGAATGCCCATGCCCGACGACGAGACCAACATGACCTCGTCGTCGTCATTCACCGGCAACACCTCGACCAACTCGTCGCCGTCGCGCAGGCTGACGGCGATCAGGCCGTCCTGGCGCGACGAGTCGTAGGCCGTGAACCGGGTCTTCTTCACGACGCCGTGGGACGTGGTGAACATCAGGTAGCGGTGCGACTCATAGTCGCGGGTGTCGATGACCGCCTCCACCCGCTCGTCGGACGCCAGGCGCAGCAGGTTCACGATGGCGGTGCCCTGAGCGCCCCGGTCCATCATGGGAATGCGGTGCACCTTGAGGCGATACACCTTGCCCCGGTTGGTGAAGAACAGCAGGTAGGCGTGCGCAGACGTCTTGATCAACGTGGTGATCATGTCCTCGTCGCGGAGCTTGGCACCCGCCACCCCGCGGCCACCGCGGCCTTGTGTGCGAAACGCGTCCAGCGACGTGGTCTTGATATAACCCCGGCTGGTCATCACGACGACGACATCCTCATCGTCGATCAGATCCTCGACGTCCAGGTCGCCGGGATCGTGGGTCATGGCGCTGCGGCGATCAACGGCGAAACGGCTGCGGATGTCGGCCAGTTCCTCGCGGATCACCGCATCGAGGCGGCCCTGATCGGCCAGGATCGCCTCGAGCTCGGCCATGATGCGCCGAAGCTCGGCCAGCTCCTCATTCAGCTCGGTGCGACCCAACCGCGTGAGGCGACCCAACGGCAGGTCAAGGATGTGGTTGGCCTGAATCTCGGAGAACTCGAAGCCCTCCCCCATCAACGCGGCGCGGGCCACGCCGCGGTCGGCCGAGGCCCGGATCGCAGCGATGATCGCATCGATCAGGTCGAGCGCCCGCACCAGCCCCTCGACGATGTGGGCCCGCCGCTGCGCACGGGCCAGACGGAACTCGGTGCGGCGGCGGACGACCTCGCGCTGGTGCTCGAGGTAGTGCACCAGGGCGTCGCGCAGGTTGAGCGTGCGCGGCACGCCGTCAACCAGCGCCACCATGTTGGCGGCGAAGGTGGTTTGCAACGGCGTGTACTTGTAGAGGTTGTTGAGCACCACCATGGGTGATGCATCCCGCTTGAGCTCGAACACCAGCTTGATCTGGCCCTTGGCCGAGCTGTTGGTGATGGCCCGGATGCCCTCGAGCTCACGGTTGTTCACCAGCTCGGCGGCACGTTCCTCAATCACCTCGGGTGCCGTCTGGTAGGGCACCTCCGACACGACGATGCTGTTGCGGCCGTTGGCGTCCTCGACGATCTCCGCCTTACCTCGAAGCTTGATCGAGCCCCGTCCGGTCCGGTAGGCCGAGATCAGTCCGGCTCGACCCAGAATCTCACCGCCGGTGGGGAAGTCGGGGCCCAACACCCGCTCCATCAGCTCGTCGACGGTGGCGTCCGGGTGGTCGATCAGCAGGTCGACCGCGTCGATCACCTCGCCCAGGTTGTGCGGCGGGATGTTGGTGGCCATGCCCACTGCGATGCCCTGCGAGCCGTTAACCAAAAGGTTGGGGAACCGCGACGGCAGCACGGTGGGCTCTTCGGTCGACCCATCGTAGTTGGGGATCCGGTCGACGGTGTCCTCGTCGATCTCGGCCAGCATCGACATGGCGAGCGGATCGAGGCGGCACTCGGTGTAGCGGTAGGCGGCCGGCCCGTCGGACAGCGAACCGAAGTTGCCGTGCTTGTCGATCAGCACATGCGACAGCGAGAAGTCCTGGCCCATGCGCACCAGGGCGTCGTACACCGAGCTGTCACCGTGCGGGTGGTACTTGCCGATGACGTCGCCGACGACCGTGGCGCACTTGCGGTGCTGACGGTCGGGGCGCAGTCCGGCCTCGTGCATCGCCCAGAGGATGCGGCGGTGCACCGGCTTGAGACCGTCGCGCACGTCGGGCAGCGCCCGGCTGACGATGACCGACATGGCGTAGTCGAGAAAGGACTGCTCCATCTCGGCCTGAATCTCGATGGGCTCGATGCCCTCGCCGCTGAAGTCGACCAACTCGACCGGCACCACGAGATCTTCGGGAACGCCATCCTCGGAAGCAGGCTCGTCGTTCTCTGGCTGGATTGGCGGTTCATCTGACATGGCTCAGGCTCCGATTAGATGTCGAGAAAGCGGACGTCGTTGGCGTTGGTCTGGATGAAGTGCTTGCGGCTTTCAACGCTTTCGCCCATCAGCACCGAGAACACCTGGTCGGCGATGGCGGCCTGCTGGGCGGTCACCTGCAGCAGGGTCCGTCGCTCCGGGTCCATCGTCGTCGCCCAAAGCTCGTCGGCATCCATCTCGCCCAGACCCTTCAAGCGGGCGAAGTCCTCAGAGTGCTTGGGCCGCCCGACAAGAAACTCGCGGCGGGCCTCGTCGTCCTTGAGGTACACCGTCTCCTTGCCCACTTTGGTCGAGTACAACGGCGGCTGTGCGATGAACACCCGACCCGCCTCCACCAGCGGCTTCATCTGACGGAAGAAGAAGGTGAGCAACAGCGTACGAATGTGGCTGCCGTCGACGTCGGCGTCGGCCATGAGCACCACCTTGCCGTATCGAATCTGAGGGAGGTCGAACTCCTCGCCCATGCCCGCGCCAACCGCCTGGATCAGCGAAGTGACCTCGGCATTGCGCAGCATGCGGTCCGGCCGGGCACGCTCAACGTTGAGGATCTTGCCCCGAATCGGCAGGATTGCCATGGTGGCCGGGTCGCGGGCGTCCTTGGCCGAGCCGCCGGCCGAGTTGCCCTCCACGATGTACAGCTCGCACTCGTCCGGGTTCTTCGACGAGCAGTCGGCCAGCTTGCCCGGCAGCCCTGCGCCGTCGAGGGCCGACTTGCGGCGGGTGGCCTCTCGGGCCGACCGTGCTGCCTCGCGGGCACGAGATGCGGCAATCGCCTTGGCGACCACGCGTCGCGCCTCGGTGGGATGCTCCTCGAGCCACTCCCCCAGCCGGTCGTTGGTCGCCCGCTCGACCATGGAACGCACCGGCACGTTACCCAGCTTCGACTTGGTCTGACCCTCAAACTGCGGGTCGGCCAGCTTGACCGAGATGATCGCGGTCAGGCCCTCACGGATGTCCTCGCCCTGAAGGTTGGTCTCCTTCTCCTTCAGGTGGCCCTTCTCGCGGGCGTACCTGTTGAGCGTGTTGGTGAGCGCCTTCTTGAAGCCCTCCTCGTGCATGCCGCCTTCGATGGTGTTGATGCCGTTGGCAAAGCTGTGCAGACCGTCGGAGTTGTAGCCGGTGTTCCACTGAAAGGCGATCTCCACCTGCATCGGGGCACCCGCCGCCTCCTCCGAGTGGTGGTAGTGGCCCACGTCGTCGAACAATGTTTCTTTTGGGCCGTTGATGTGCACGATGAAATCCCGCACGCCGTTCTCATAACAGAAGATGGTTCGTTCTGGTTCCTCGCCACGTTCGTCGGTAAACGAAATGGTTAAACCGGCATTGAGGAACGCCATCATCTGCAGGCGCTCGGTCAGGGTTTGGCTGCGGAACGTGACCTCGTCGAAAATCTCCGGGTCGGGCCAGAAGCGCACCGTGGTGCCCGTGGGGCGCTCGATGCCATCGGTGCTCGGCGGGGTGGGGCCGATCTGTCGAAGCGGCTCGTTGGCGACGCCCCCGTCGATGTAGCTCATCGACCAGCGCTGCCCCTCCCGGTCGATGTCCACCTCGGTTCGGGCCGACAATGCGTTGACCACCGAGATGCCAACCCCGTGCAGTCCGCCCGACACCTTGTAGCCACCGCCGCCGAACTTGCCACCGGCGTGCAACACGGTGATGGCCACCTCGGCGGCCGACATGCCCGGGTATTTCGGGTGTGGGTCGGTGGGAATGCCACGGCCGTTGTCGACCACCTGACAGCCACCACTGGCCAGGAGTGTGACCTCGATGTGATCGCAGAACCCTGCCATCGCCTCATCGACCGAGTTGTCGACCACCTCGTACACCAGGTGATGCAACCCGCTGGGGCCGGTGGAACCGATATACATTCCCGGACGTTTTCGAACCGCTTCCAGGCCCTCCAACACCTGAATCTGCTCGGCGCCGTACGTGCTGGGTTCAACTGTCACGTTAGGTGACCTCTGGGGGTGCGAGATTGGTGGAAATGGGCCGAATGAACCACTTGCCGTCAATGAATACACAGGTTGTGGATAACTATGTGGACATCTTGTGGCTGAATTGAATGTGGTTACGCCGCCCGGCCAAGTCGGCCGAGCCCAGCATAGCTCATTTTGACGAGGGCCCAGACCGGACTGGGCCCTCAGCGTCCGTCTGTGCCCTTCGGGGCCTGTTCTGTAGGGACCCCCGGGGAACGGCTCTCGGAAGTGACACGCACCCTCACGGTGGCGACAACGTCGTCCCCCACCAACTGATTCAGCGTGCCGGCCAGCTCACGCCCCAACAGGTTCAACTCCTCGGCCACCGCTGGATCGGTGGTGCTGATCACCAGCCGGCCCGACACCAGATCGCTTGGCCAACACCACTTGGCCAGCCGCGCACCGACGATGGTGGGCCATTGGCCCTCAATCACCGCGTGAGCGTCCAACGACGGCCGGCCAAAGTGTGCCAGTACCGCATCGAGTGAGCTGGACACGTGCCGGGACGGACGCTGAGACCTCATCGCCACCTCACCGATCCGGGTTCGGTCACCTCGAGCACGGCGGAGGGGTCAATCTCCGTTGGAAGCTCGGCGGCAGTGGTCAACAGCGTCTGCCCGCTTGGAACGGCGCGCAACAAGGCCGAGCGCCGCTGCGCATCGAGTTCCGACAAGACATCGTCAAGCACCAGGAGCGGCGGCGCACCAAAGCGGTCCGTCAGGAGACGGTGTACTGCCAGCCGCAGCGACAACGCCAGGCTGCGTTGCTCGCCCTGAGACGCATGGGTGCGGGCCGCCATCCCGTCGAGGCTGACAACCAACTCGTCACGATGCGGCCCCACCATGGTGACGCCGCGTCGCAACTCCTCGCGTCGTGCGTCGTTCAAGGCAGCCGCCAACCCGGTGTCTCGCCACGGGGCATCGTAGGTCAGCACCACCTCGCACTTCGCTCCTGCCAATTCCTCGTAGGCAGCACTCACCAGTGGCGACAACTCCTCGACCAGCGCCGCACGTTCGGTGCCCAACCGGTCACCTCGCTCGGAGAGCTGACGATTCCACACCTCCAGGGTGAGTTCGGCCGATTGATCGAGCCCACCTCTGGTTTGACGCAGCAACGCATTTCGTTGTCGAAGCACCTTCTCGTAGTCGGATCGAACCGAATCCAGCCGAGGATCACGAGCCACCAGCGCATCATCGAGCAGGCGTCGGCGATCCGAAGGCGATCCTTTGATCAGCACCAGGTCGTCGGGCGAGAACACCGTGACCCGCCCCACCTCGGCCACGTCACGACGACGGGCACCAGCCTGGCGGTTCAACAGCACCCGCCCTCGTCCACGGGTGGAGATCTCTGATTCGATCAACGCCCGCCGAGCCTCGCCCACGCCCTGCCACTCACCGTCGGGCGACGGCTCCTCGAACTCGGCCCTCACCACGGCCGCCTCGGCACCTCGCCGCACCAACGCCTCATTGGGAACGCCGCGAACACTCGTCAACAGCAGTGGCCAGGCCACCGCCTCAACAAGGTTGGTCTTGCCGATGCCGTTGGGACCGATCAGGGCCGTCAAGCCCACCGGCAGTTCCAGCGACAACTTCTCGTAGGAGCGGAACTGCCGCAACTCCAACCGTCGCAGAAACATGGTTTGGTGCGGCCCGCTACGAAACTCGTACCGGCATCAGCAGGTACAGGAAGTCGTCAGCGTCGGAGCCGCGCAGTACGGCCGGCTTGTTGTCGCCGATGGTCTCCACACGCACCTCCTCGCCCCGTGCTGCATCAAGCCCATCGAGCAGGTAGTCGGGATTGAACGCGATGGTCAGGCCTTCACCCTCAAAAGTCACGTCCATCCGCTCGGAAGCATGCCCAACGTCCTGTGTCACCGCCACCAGTTCAAGGGAGTTGTGGCTCATCTCCAACCGAATGGGGGTGGACTCGCGGGCCATCAACTTCACGCGGCGCACCGCCTCGATCAGCGCATGACGATCGACGGTGAGCGTATTGGCCTGAGTCTCGGGAATCAGCCCCCGATAGTTGGGGAAATCGCCGCTGATCAAGCGGGTGGTGACGCGCACTCCACCGATCCTGAAGGTGGCGTCCTGAGCGCCCAACACCAGCGTGACCTCCTCGGCATCACCCAACGACCGGATGACCTCGGTCAACGCTCGCGACGGCACCAGCACCGACTGGCCCTCCTCCAGCACGGACTGACCGCCCAGGTCGCGCACCGCCAGGCGGTAGCTGTCGGTGGCCACGAGACGAAGCCCATCACCCTCGGCGGCCAACTGCACGCCGGTGAGTATCAAGCGGTTGTCATCGTTGGAGGCGGCCGGCACCACCTGGCGAAGTCCGTCTGCAAGCGCCTCGGCCGACAGCGTGACCGAATCGGCCGTGGGCTCGGAAACCTGCGGGTACTCCTCGGGAGGAATCACGTTGACCGAGAACTCCGATCGGCCACCGGTGATCGTCGCCTGATCCTCGGTCACCTCCACGTTGACCGCACCCGGTTCCAACGCACGAACGATGTCGGCCATCAGACGAGCGGGAATGACCGCCACCCCGTCGTCCCCTCCGGCGACCTCGATCTCGGCGGTGACCGTGAGGTCGAGGTCGGAACCGGTGATCTCCAGGTGGTCGCCATCGAGGCGGAGCCGAAGGCCGGCCAATACCGGCAGGGCACCGCCGCGGCCTGAAGTCGCTCGGCCGGCGCTTCCAACCGCGTCGGCCAGAACATCACGTTCACATCGGAACTTCACGGTTCGTGCACTCTCCTACTGTCGTCTTGATGTAACTACTTACAGGGTGGTGAAGTAGTAGGGCCTGTGGATTGTGGAAAACCTAGCCGAAACCCTTGCGGGATCTGACGAGTTGAATCCACCGGTGGTCCATGATGATCCCCAGGTACGAGGTCCGAGGGAGCCGGCCCGTGGGGATAACGGTGGTGTCGTCCCCAGGATCGAGCGGCTCACACACAGCCGTGTCCCCAGGTGTGTCACAGGCCGTTCTTGATCTGCTGAATCAGCGTTTGGACGTCCTGGTAGATCTGCGGGCGCTCGGCCATGAGCGCCTTGATCTTCTCGTAGGCGTGAATGACCGTGGTGTGGTCCCTGCCCCCATAGATCTTGGCGATCTGGGGGTAGCTCAACTCGGTGAGCTCCCGAAACAGGTACATCCCCACCTGTCGAGCCGTCACCAGCGGACGTCGACGGCTCTTGGACTTCAACTCGTCGATGCTGAACCCGTAGAACTCGGACGTGGCTTCGAGGATGCGCTCGGGGGTGACAATGCGACCACCGCCGGCGGAGAGATCGCCCAGCACCTGCCGGGCGCTGTCCATGGTGACCGGGGTGCGGGTGAGGTTGGCATAGGCGGTGACCCGATTGAGCGCACCCTCGAGTTCACGGATGTTGTTGGTGATGTTGGTGACGATGAACTCGAGCACTTCGCCGGGCAGCGGGAACTCGGACTGCTCCGACTTCTTCCGGACGATGGCCAGGCGAGTTTCAAAGTCGGGCGGTTGAATGTCGGTGATCAGCCCCATCTTGAACCGGCTGCGAAGGCGGTCTTCCAGGGTGGCGATGGAATCGGGCGGGCGGTCCGAGCTCAGCACGATCTGACGGTTGGCTTCGTAGAGGGTGTTGAACGTGTGGAAGAACTCCTCCTGGAGTTGCTCCTTGCCCTCCATGAACTGAATATCGTCGACCAGCAACACGTCGTTCTCGCGGTAACGCCGCTTGAAGTCCGGCTGAGCGTTGTTGCGGATGGCATCGACGAACTCGTTCAACAGCTCCTCGGTGGAGAGGTAGCGAACCCGGTAGGTGGGGTAGTTCTCCGAGACGTAGTGAGCGATCGCCTGTAACAAGTGGGTTTTGCCCAATCCCGCCGAGCCGTACACGAACAGCGGGTTGTAGGAACGGGCGGGGGTCTCGGCGACGGAAAGCGCCGCCGCCTGGGCGAAGCGGTTGGACGGGCCGGTCACGAACGAGGCAAACGTGTAGCGGTTGTTGAGCCCGCCAGAGCGAACACTGTTGGGGGCGCCGGACCCGTGCAGGCCGCTCAGGGCCTGATCCGACGACGTGGTCGGAACGGAGACGCCGCCAGTGGACGCGCCTGAACTGGAAGTGGTGGTGAGTGGACTCAGCTCGCTGTTGAGGGGCTCGGCGAGGTTGGAGTCGGGATCGACCTCGACTGCCAGATCAACGCCCTCGAGGCCGAGGTCGCTGATGACACCCATGAGAAGTGGGCGGAATCGATTGTCGATGCGATCTCTCAGGACCAGGCTGGGCGCGACGATCGTGAGCGTTGCACCGTCGTAGTCGACGGCCCGAACCTCACTGAAGGTGGTGCGCCAAACGACGCTCGACACCTGGTGGGTGACGCCGCGGGCCACTGCCTCCCAGACCGATGTTGCTTCATCCTCCATGGGGTGGTGCTTCACCTCAGGCCTAATTGTCCACAGCACGGTCCACAAACTGTGGACAGTCTCCCATGGACGAACTGTCGGAGCTTTCCGTGCGCCGGTGCCCCGTTGACGGCGTTCGTCGTGTGGGACCGGTGGCATCGTTGCCGGCACGTCCCCAAGCTTCGGGCAAGGGAGGATGACCGTAGCACTCATTGGTAGGGCGCTCCAGCCCTCCGACAAATCTGTCCGTGTCCTGCGCGGGTTGCCCCCGACACGGCGCTGCCCGTAACGTGTTCGTTCCGTGTGCCGGCGCGGCCGGCTCTCCGCACGGCAACAGCCCCTTGCAAGCTTGTCCGGGCCCATCCAGGAGGAATCTTCGTGAAGCGTACCTACCAGCCAAAGACGCGCCGTCGTGCTCGTCGACACGGCTTTCGTCATCGCATGGCCGAGCGCTCAGGTCGAGCAGTGGTGAAGGCGCGCCGCCGCAAGGGCCGTGCCCGCTTGTCGGCCTGACGTGGCGGCTCACCGGTCGCCAGGCCTTTCGCTCACTGCGTCAAGCGGGGAGCAAGGGTCACAGCGGGCCGGTCACGGTGATAGCAGCACCCACGAGCGCCAATCGGCCTCGGGTGGCGTTCGCTCTCGGCAAGCGGCTGGGACCGGCTGTGACACGCAACCGGGTGCGTCGGCGCCTGCGGCATCTGATGGCCGACGCGGAACGACGCGGAACCTTGGTTACGAAGGACTACCTGATCGTGGGTGGGCCGGCGATCTCCAACCTGAGCTTCGACGAACTGTCGACCCATCTGAACAACGCCCTGACGTCAGCGGAACGCAGCGTCCAAGGCACCCGTCGCCACTCGCCCGGATGATCCAGGGCGTCATTCACGGCTACCAGGTGATGACCAACGCCCGCCCCTCGCCCTGTCGGTACGTACCGTCCTGCTCGTCCTATGCCGACGAAGCGGTGCAGGTTCACGGGGCCATCAAAGGTGGAGCAATGTCGCTGCGCCGACTGAGCCGATGCCATCCCTGGGGAGCCAGCGGTTGGGATCCGGTTCCCGATATCCATGGAAATTGCGCCCCCGAGCCAGTTTCTTCCTCACGAGATGACTTGAGTACCGATGCCTGACCTGCTTGGTCCCTTCGACCCACTGTTTGAGTTCTTCGGCGCCATCGTCGCCGGTATCTACGCCGTGATCCCCTCGTTCGGGGTCGCCATCGTGCTCTTCACCTTCCTGGTGATGGTGGTCACCACGCCCCTGACGGTGAAGAGCACGAAGTCGATGCTCCAGATGCAGCGGCTGCAACCCGAGCTGAAACAACTTCAGGCGAAGTACAAAGGCGATCGCGAGCGGCTGAACACCGAGTTGATGTTGTTCTACAAGGAGAACAACATCTCGCCCGTTGGCGGCTGCCTACCGGTGATTGCCCAAGCGCCGGTCTTCATCGTGATGTATCACCTCATCCGCGGCCTGACGAACCGCCTCGGCGGCACGTCCGCAGGTGTCGGTCACATCGTGTCGCAGGCTGCCAACGGCAAGCCGCTGACGTCCTGGGTGTTCACCGACCAGTACTTCAACCCCGAGCACGTCAACGTCGCCACCCGCTTCTACAAGACGATGAGCACCCAAAACACGATGCCGTTCTTTGGGAGGGGCTTCCGTCTGGATCTGGCGAAGACCCCGGCCGAGGCCTGGGCGCAGGGCATCGTGCCGTTCATTCCCTATCTCATTCTGTTGCTGTTGATTCTGGTGATCCAGTTCATCCAGAACCGCCAGATCCAGAACCGCAACCCAAATGCCAACGCCAACCCCACCCAAGCGATGATCCTCAAGGTGATGCCGTTTGTGTTGCCGGTGTTCGCCTTCAACTTTGCTGGGGCGTTGGCGGTGTATTGGGGGGTACAGGGCCTGGTGAGGATCGCCACGCAGAGCTACATCACCAAGGAGCTCTACGGCGACGACGGCCCCGGGGTGCATCGAGTGCCCGGCAAAGGAAAGGGCCATCTCACCGAGGCTGAGGCGGATGCCAAAGCCAAGAAGAAGCGCCCCAACCCGCAGAGCGAGAGCGCCAAGGCGCAGTCCGACAAGGCGTCGGCATCGAACGGATCGGCCGCTTCAACGGAACCGAAGCCAGGCCAACCGTCGAAGCGCACTGGAACAACGTCGAAGCCGAAGAGCGGAAGCGCTCGTCGGTCATCGACATCATCATCGGGCGGCCGCGGCCGTCGATCAGGAGACCCCCGTTCCGGGGGATGACCAAGGGAAGCAGCTATGGAGTGGATCGAACTGACCGGCAAGACCATCGACGAGGCGCGTGACCTGGCGCTCGAAAAGTTGGGCGTGCACGAATCCGAGGCCGAGGTGGAGGTGCTGGAACATCCCAGCGTTTCCATGTTTGGACGCGTGAAGTCGATGGCCCGAATTCGAGCCCGTGTCGCCCCGGTGGCTGCACCGGCGAAAGAGGAGCGGCGTCGCCGGGGTGGGTCCGGTGGCGACTCGAAGCGCAGCGGTGGTCGAGGCCAAGACCGAAAGGGTGGTGGAAACACCGCATCGGAGACGGCGGCCGCCCCATCGGCAGCCCCCGCATCGGACAAGGGCCAAGACGGCTCGCCGTCCGGCGAGGGTGCGCAGGCCTCACGGGGCCAACGAAGCGGTGGCGGCCGACGCCAAGACCGGTCGGGCACCCCGAGCGATCCATCGGCAGCCCCGATGACGGCCCCCGAGGTTGCGTCGACGGTCGAGGCATTCCTGGGCGGGCTGTTTACAGCCGCAGGTCATACGGTGTCGACGACCAGCGAGATTGATGGCGACCGGGTGGACGTGTCGGTGACGGGCGACGGCCTTGGGGTGATGGTTGGCCATCGAGGCGCCACCGCCGACGCCATCCTGGAGCTGTCCAAGGCGGTCATGTTGAAAGAGGCCAAGGGCGGCACCGAGGTGCGGCTTGGAGTGGATATTGCCGGATACAAGGTGCTGCGACGCGAAGCGTTGGAGTCCTTCGGTGGAGACCTGGCCCGACAGGTGGCCGAATCGGGTGAACCGATGGTGCTGGAGTCGATGGGTTCGATCGATCGGAAGATCGTGCACGACGCCGCGAATGCGGTGGACGGGGTCAGCACCGAATCGGAGGGCCAGGGCCGCGACCGCAGGGTGGTCATCAAGCCCAGCTAGACAGAGCGGCACGTCCAAGCAATCCAGAGATGCCCCGGCCTCAGGGTCGGGGCATCAACCGTTTTGCGGTGAGTCGTGAGAGCCGGGGTTGTTTCACGTGAAACGTGTGCGCCGACTCTCTCCTGGTTTCGGATCCGATGTTCCACGTGAAACATGTCCCACCGACACGGGGATGCACCAGCCTCCGCGCGCCGTGCCGTAGCCTCACTGACGTGACGAGCAAGACCAAGAAGATCAAGAAGCCGAAGTCTGATGTTGACGTGAAGGGCGATGTTGCCAAGCCGACTCAAACCATGACCACCCGGGTGGTGGCGATCGCCAACCAGAAAGGTGGGGTGGGCAAGACCACCACCACCGTCAACCTGGGGGCGGCGCTGGCTGAACGTGACCTGCGCGTGTTGGTGATCGACCTCGACCCCCAGGGCAACGCTTCGACCGGTCTGGGGCTCGACACTCGGGCCGTGGACACCTCGATGTACGACGTGCTGCTCCACGACCAGCCGCTCGAGGACTGCATCGAGCCCACTTCCGTCAAGGGGCTTTTCGTTGCCCCCTCCAACCTTGACCTTGCGGGTGCTGAGGTGGAGTTGGTTCCGGCATTCAGTCGTGAACAGCGGCTCAAGCGGACGATCGAACCGGTCCTTGACCAGTTCGACTTCGTGCTCATCGATTGTCCCCCATCGCTCGGTCTGCTGACGGTGAACGCCTTTGCCGCAGCGTCTGAGGTGCTGGTGCCGATCCAGTGCGAGTACTACGCCCTGGAGGGTTTGGGACAACTGATCAGAAACATCGACCAGGTGCAACGAAACCTGCACCCGGAGTTGAAGCTGGGCAACCTGGTCCTGACCATGTACGACGGTCGTACCCGCCTCTCTGAGGAGGTGGCCGCCCAGGTCCGGGAGCATTTCGGGGACAAGGTTTGCCGCAACGTCATCCCTCGAAGCGTTCGCCTTTCGGAGGCACCCTCCTATGGGATGCCGATCACACTCTTCGACACGTCCTCCCGCGCCGCCGTGGCGTATCGGGAGCTGGCCAAGGAGGTTCACGAACGTGGGGCGCCGTAGTGCACTGGGTCGGGGTCTCGACTCCCTGATCCCACCAACCGAAGTCCAGCCGGAACGCCCCAGCGAGGGGTCGGCATCGGGAGATGCGACGGGCGCCGTGCCCAGGGGGGTGCTGGAAGTTGCCGTTGATGACATCCGCGCCAACCCGTTTCAGCCCCGAGTGGACTTTGACCCCGAGTCGCTCGGTGGGCTGGCGGCTTCGATCGCCGCGCTCGGGGTTCTTCAGCCCCTGCTGGTCCGTCCTGCAGCACAGGGCACCTACCACCTGATCGCAGGTGAACGTCGCTGGCGGGCCGCTCGGCAGGCAGGTCTGGCGACCGTGCCGGTTTTGATCCGGGAGGGGGACGACCAGGCGGCCCTTGAGGAGGCCCTGGTTGAAAACCTTCACCGTGAGGATCTCAATCCGCTGGAGGAGGCGGTGGGCATCCAGCAGTTGATGGACGACTTTGGCCTGTCTCAGTCCGATGCGGCCACGAGGCTTGGTCGAAGCCGTCCGGCGGTGACAAACCTGCTGCGCCTCCTGCAGTTGCCAACCGAGCTTCAGCGTCTGGTGCGTGATGGCGTGCTCAGCGCCGGCGCCGCCCGAGCGGTGCTCTCGCTGCCCGACGAGCCGTCGCGCACCGCTGTGGCTCAGCGGGCGGTTGACGACGAACTCTCAGTGCGTGCGGTGGAGGAACTGGTTCGGGCACGTCATCAACTGGCCGGGCAGGTTCCCAGTGGACGGCGTAAGTCGATCGGAGGTGGGCGTCCAAAACCGTCGGATGACCCGAGCACCGGTTCCGGAGCGCATTCGGAACAGCGCCCAGCAGGTGTGTTGGAGCTGGAGCAGCTTCTGTCCGACCGCCTGGACACGCCGGTATCGGTCGAACTCTCCTCCAAGCGTGGCCGCATCGTCGTGGAGTTCGCCGATCTGGACGATTTGGAACGCCTGTATCGCATCGTGATCGGCAACGAAGGTCCCGGGGTCAACGGGTGACCTGATCCGATGCGGACCGGGACATCCACAGATGTGGATATGGCTGTGGATCTCGCTGGGGGCGACGGCAACGACGCTGTGGATTACTCCAGGTAGCTGCCCAGCTTGGCTTCAAGCTGCGGCTTGCCCATGGCGCCGGTGATGCGAAGTTCGGGTTCGCCGTTGGAGAACACGATCATGGTGGGGATGCCCTGGATGCCGAAACGCAAGGCCAGCGCCTGCTCGGAATCGACGTCCACCTTGGCGATCCGCAGTTTGTCGCCGTGTTCTTGCGCAAGTTCCTCGAGGACCGGAGCAATCGTCTTGCACGGTCCACACCATTCCGCCCAAAAGTCCACCAGGACGGGAAGGTCGCTGCCGGTGACCTCCTCGGAAAAGCTTGAGTTGGTGAGATGGGTGATCGCTGCGGACATGGGGGCTCCGTTTTTGAGGGGTGAACTGGTGACAACGATGTGGATGGCCGCCGCATTCCCGCAGTCAAGCGGGACGAGTGGTTTGCCTATTCTCCGCGGCTCTCAAGCCAGCGTTCGGCGTCGATGGCCGCCATGCATCCACTCCCGGCCGCCGTGATGGCTTGACGGTAGGTCTCGTCCTGAACGTCGCCGCAGGCAAAGACACCCTCCACCGACGTCTGGGAACCATCGGCTTGGGTGATCAGGTAGCCGGCGTCGTCGGCATCGAGGTGGCCGATGAACAGGTCGGTGTTGGGACGGTGGCCGATGGCGACGAACAGCCCGGCCATGGGCAGCGTCCGCGTGGTACCACTGGTCACATCGCGAAGGAGCAGCCCTTCCAAGGCCTCGTCGCCAACGAGATCTTCAACCAGGGTGTTCCACACGAACGAGATCTTGGGGTGGGCCAACGCCCGTTCGGCCATGATCTTGGATGCGCGCAGCTCGCCGCGTCGGTGAATGACGGTGACCGAACCGGCCATTCGGGCCAGGAACAGCGCCTCCTCCATGGCCGAGTCGCCGCCGCCCACGACAGCAACATCGCGTTCACGGAAGAAGAAGCCGTCGCACGTGGCGCAGGTGGAGACCCCTCGGCCCATCAGGCGCCATTCGGCATCAAGGCCCAGCATGAGGGCCTGAGCGCCGGTTGCCACGATGACCGCATCGGCCGTGTAGGTGGGTTCGGCCGCGTCGGGGTCACCGACCCACAAACGGTGGGGTTCGGCGGAGAAGTCCACCTTGGACACCTTGGCGGTGATGATCTCGGTGCCGAAATGCTGCGCCTGCACCCGCATGTTGTTCATGAGATCAGGGCCTTGCACCTGATCAGGAAAGCCAGGGAAGTTCTCGACTTCGGTGGTGAGCATCAACTGCCCCCCGGGTTGGTCCGAGGTCGATGACGGCTCGCCCTCGACGAGAAGCGGTTCGAGTTGGGCCCGAGACGTGTAGATGCCGGCAGTCAGCCCCGCTGGACCAGAGCCGATGATGAGAACCTTGCGATGAATAGTGCTCATTTAGGGTGCCGTTTGGACCAAAGGAAAACGCCACCAAAACCGAAGGCCAGGCCGAGGATGAGGTAGGGGATCCAGACGCTGCCGGGGATGAAGGCATCCATGATCCGAACCAGCGCCACCAGGGTGAACACCAGGAGCGGAAGAATCAGCACTGCGATCACCGCGCCGTACACCACATATTTGGCGAGTGCGTGCGCCGGGGTCACCGTACGGTCGCGCACGCGATCGACGGTGTCGACGATCAGGTCTGCGACCTGGTCCGCCCAGTGGGCATCGCCGTGGCTTTGGGTGCCGGAGGGCCCAGCGGGCGCTGACGGTGGATCGTGTGTGGCAGCAGGTGACGTGGCCATCGTGCCAGCCTATGAGGCGCAGCGACCTCGATGCCCAGTTACGGCTGGTTCTCGGCGCAGCCGGACACGCGGAATGGCGCCACGAGCCGACACAGCCAGGTCGGGAACGTCGCAGTGTCAGCTTGGGCACCCTGGGGAGCGGGTGGCTGCGCGGCCGGAAGCCCGGTTGGTTGTGCTTCGGTCTGCGCGCCCTTCTCCTGCGCTCCGCTTTGCGCGGCGCTGTCGGAGACCGGGGCCGATTCAGCCTGCGCCGCGGTGTTGGCGGCTTCAGGGTTGGAACCCCCCATCGACTGAGCGACGACTGCTCCGCCGATGCCCACCACCAACGCCACCACCGCCGCCACCAGCCATCGAGGTGAGTTGGAACGCCGGGCCTGACGACGCTCTCGAACTTGTGCCAATTCGTCGACGGGTGCGGAGGAGGGCATCGACCCATCGGACCGTGAGTGAGGTTCATTGCCCTCGGTCAGGCGACCGTCGACGATCAGCTCGTCGAATCGGGTCAAGGAGGACGCAATGGCGGCCTCGCGGACGGAGGGCTCGGGCTGGGGTGGTGGCCCCAGCGCACCGGGGCGGAGTGGTTCGTCGCTCACGAGCGCTCCCGATCTTTGGCAGCGGGCTGCTTCTGGTGATTTGAGCCGGGATGAACCGCAATGCGACGTCGGGCGCGTGCGATGCGGCTGCGCACCGTACCGACCGGCACGCCAATCACCTCGGCAATCTCGGTGTACTCCAGGCCGCCGTATTCGGCCAGAACCAGCGGTATGCGGAACTCATCGGGCAGGGCTGCCAACGCGGCCTCCACCAGAGCCCGGTCGGCGACCGCCTGGGCGGGGTCGCCACCGTCGGGGTCGGCGCCTTGTGTGCGGCCATGGTTCAGCATCGTCTCATTGGACGTGGCACGGGCCCGCTCGAGTTCCCCCTGGCCCGGGTGTTTCTCGTCACCGGACGTTTCTCGCGGGTCGTGGGGCACGGGTCGACGTGTGCGGCGCCTCAGTTCGTCCAGCGCCGCGTTCACGGCCACCCGATGGCTCCAGGTGGTGAATTTGGCTCGTCCGTCAAACCGGGCCAGGCCTCCAACGATGCCCATCATGGTGGCCTGGGTCGCGTCATCGGCATCACCGAGGCCCACCACGCCGCGACACACGGCATAGAGCCGGTCGTAATGACGTCGCAGCAGAACCTCGATGGCGAGACGGTCCCCGCCTTGAGCCCACGCGACCAGCTCGTCGTCGGTGGCCCCGGCTCGCCGGGAAGACGTCATGATTGCTGTGAAATGATCCTGGCATCGGCGATTCGAACCGAGAACGGAAGGTCCTCGCCCGGCTTGGGGTCGCCCAGGTCGGTGATCCACAACAGGACGACCTCACCTTGCCGCCCTTGGAGGTTCACCGTGGTGTCGTCGTCGGTCACCGGGCCGATCGGCCTCGCATCGGCCCCGGAGTTTGGATCGAAGTTCGCCAGGTCCTGCTGAGTCTCCAGTACGTACACGTCGCCCGACCAGCCACGCGATGGCGAGGTGAGTTCCAAACGTTCGATGAGGGCGTCGTTCACCACCCAGGCGATGCCGACGCCGGGTTTGGTGCCCAGATCCGCAGAGCCGTAGCTCTCGGTCGACCAGCTGGTGTCGGCGTTGCCGTCATGGCTGTTCTTGAGTTCGTCCGGGTGCTCCACCTGATCGCCGGCGGGGTCGACGTCCTGGGCGCCGATGATCGTGGCCTCGACCTGGGAATTGTCCGGTTGGGTCGTCGGTGACGGCTTGGCACTTCCGCCGCTGAACAGCGTGGCCGAAACGAGCAGCGCGGTACCCACCAGCAAGATCGCCAGGGCCGGCACCAGCCACCGTCGCTCGGTGGAGAAGTTGGACGTCTCGTTCGTGGGGGTGGGATCGTCACCGCCATCGGTGGCCACCGGCATGGCATCGAGTGTGCCCACCTCACCGGTGCCCGCCTCGAGGAGTGCTCGCCGCATCGACGCGGCGTCGGGATATCGGTCGTCGGGGTTTCGAGCCAGCGCTCGGGCGATCACAGCGGCCGAGGCCCGGGGCACGGCGCTGCGCACCCGGTGGGCGTTCGGTGGGGTGACTCGAAGCCGGGCCAGCGCGACCGCTGCGTCGGTGTCGCCGGAGAACGGCAGCGACCCGGTGAGGGCCTCGTAGAGCACCAGCCCCAAGGCGTACAGGTCGGAGCGCCCATCAACCTCAGCGCCCTCCACCTGTTCCGGGGCAAGGTAGGCGGCCGTGCCCACCAGTGTGCCTTCGCGTGTCAGCCCGTCGCCTGCGGTGGCCTTGGCGATGCCGAAATCGGCGATCTTCACCCGTCCATCCCGACACAGCAGGATGTTGGCCGGTTTGATGTCACGGTGAACGAGGTCGGAAGCGTGAGCGGCGGCAAGGGCATCGCAGACCGAGGTACCGATATGCAGTGCGTCGTCGGGGCTGAGGCGCTGGTGACGGTCGAGGTGTTGGCGCAACGTGGTTCCGTCGACCAACTCCATCACGATCGCCTCGACCCCGTTCTCCGAAATGGTGTCGAAGATTGAGACGACGTTGGGATGGCCCAACCGGGCGGCGGCAATGGCCTCGCGTCGGAAGCGTTCCACCGACGTGTCGGTGGCCAGGTGCGGGTGGAGGATCTTGACTGCGACGCGACGATCCAAAACGAGGTCGGAGGCTTCCCACACCTGCGCCATCCCGCCGGTTCCAACCTTGCGTTCCAAACGGTACCGGTTGCCGAGCATGGCACCTGGCATGTAGTCGGCCGACGGGGAAGGCGAGTCGGTCGCGTTCCCGGGCATGGGGGTGAAGGCTACTGGTCCCACGCCCCATCTTGAGCCATGGCCGGGTGCCATGCATGCGAACCGTTGGTTACTTGGCCGCCTCGCGCCGTTTCGCCAGTGCCGTGCGCAGCCACCACATCCCGAGCACCAGGAGCGATGCGGCCGAGAGGGCCACCCCGACGCCCGAGAAGGCGCGCGACCGCACCTGGAACTCCTGGCGTTGAAGTACCTCGTTGCCCGACGAGGTCATCACGTCCGCAGTTACAGCAAAGACGCCGGAAGTAAGCACCTCCACCGACACCTCCGAGGTGCTCTGGCCCGGAGGCAGCACCAGATCGAGCCGGTCGTCAGGCCCTGCATCGCTCAGCCGAAGACGATCGGATCGGATTCGAAGTGAAACGGTGACCGGCTGCTGCAACTGATTGCGAAACCGAAAGGGCACCTTGGTTTTGCGTGCTGCCAAGGTGATGGTGGACACGTCCCGAAGGGTCACCGCGTCCAGAATGTCCTGGGCCGCACCCCGGGCGGACTGTGCGTAGGCCTGCGCCCGTTCGACGCTCAATCGCCGATTGGGGGCGATCAGGACCTGACGCTGGGCACTCGACAGGCCTGGATCGTCGGCCACCAGGCTGTTTGCGGCGTTGATCGCCTGCTGGGCTCGGTAGGTGGCCGGCTCCAGAGCCCCCAGGCCGAGGCTGGAGGCAGGTCGAAGCACCACATCGCGATTGGTTTGAGGCGCCTGGAGCTGCTGATTGAGGGCCGCGGCCACGCCGCTCACGCCGGTGGGTGCCAACACGCCGTCCGCCGAATTCAACGACTCGACCAGGTTGGCGATCTGCTGTCCGTCGAGCAATGGCGGGACCCGAAGCGCGACGACGTCGAAAGGCGAGGTATCAACGGGGGTGGCGGACCCGTTGGCCGGCGTCGGTGAGTTGAGCGGGTCGGCGCTCAGGATGGCCAACTCGCGGGCCACCACTGCTGCGTCAGAGGGGACCTCGTCGAGGACCGAAGCATCAAATTCGGTCATGGTCAGGGCCGGAAGCGAGCGCCGTGTCGTCGGCGCATCCGAGTCGGTGGTGAGTTCAATTTGACGAGGTGGGCGGGCCGACTCGGGTGCCGAGGTTCCGACCATTGAGAAGGCGGTGGAGGGAAGGGAGTTTGACGCTGATCCGGCCGGCTTGACCAGGATGCCGGTCGCGCCCCGGTCGGCGAGAAACCCCACCGTTGGCGCCGCCATCGTCGAATCGGTGGGTACGAGGCCGATGGCCACCTCGACGCCGAGCACGCCGGCCAGCCGGCCGGCCGCCGTGTCATAGCTGAGCGTCAATGCGGGATTCTGAGCCACGTCGGCCGCAGCCCACGCGCCGAGGTCCAACGACACGTACGGTGAGGAACTCCAGGTGACCCGATCGGCAACCTTCGTCAAGGCGGAGACCGCCTGGGTATCGGTGGCCGAGTCGGATCGTGCGAGGTCGTCAACCAGCTCGGCGGGCATGGACACCGACATGGGTGGTTCGGTCCCGTTGGGGTCGATGCCTTCGCCATCGCCCGGCAGGCCCGACAACTGGTCGGTCAGCGCAGCGAGTGTTGCAAGATCTGCCGGCGATGCCTTGATCGTGCCGTCCACCTGAAGAACCGGCGAGGCTTCCACGGTGCCAACAAGGTGCACCAGGCGCTGACGACTCGTTGGTTTCTGGGACAGGCGAACGAGCGGGATCGTCGATTCGTCGAGGACGTTGCCGTCCCGAAGGACTCGTACGCTGACCGGATAGATGCCGGTGTCTGGCAGGAAGACCCGGTCGCCACCGGTGGAGGTGGCCCGCACCGGGATCGCCACGGTGGTCTCGTCGATGGCCTGTTGGCCCGGGGTCCGAGGCGTGGTCGAGCCTGACCCCATCGCATCCAGCGCACCGATGGTGGCACGTTGTTCGGCCCGCAGGGGCGGCCCAGGCTCGACGTTCAGCGCCTCCCGCACGGCGTCGGTGTTGTTGGTCACCAGGCTGTGCACGGTCCAGGCGAGTTCGTCGGTGAGGCGCAGCCTGGATGTGTCGACGGTGAAGGTGAAGGTTCCGTCGGCCGGCACGAAGGTGGTGGTGTGCAGGATGCGCAGGGTCTCTTGTGGCGCCGCTCCCCGGCTGGTCGCAACCGCACCGTCGGCCCCGACCGCACCGCCGGTCCCGACCGGGAGCCCGATCGTGGTGAGCAGCAGCATCATCATCCCCACCACCAGCCGGTGAACCTGCCGGGTCGTCATCGTGGCGTGTCGCGTCCGGCGAGGTGGAGTTCCATGACCGTCAACGGGGCCCGACGGCGCTCGAATCCCAGTCGTTCGTACAGTCCCAGGGCCGCGGTGTTGGTGGCCTGGGTATTGACGAACGCCACCCTGGCCGAGCGGATCTTGGCCCAACCAAGAGCGTCGGCCGTCAGCGCCCGACCCAGACCCACGCCCTGGTGTGCCGGGTCCACGGCCAGACGTTGGATGAAGGCCTCGGCACCGGCGAGCCCGACCACGCTGTAGGCCACTACCCCGCCGGCATCACGAATCAGGCGCCCTCGGGCGCGCGGTGTTGCGCCGAACGCCTCATCCAGGCCGCCGGAGTCCAGTTGCCAGAACTCCTCGAACGAGCGCTGGTCGACCTCGAGTACCTCGTTGCGGTAGCGAAGTCGAAACGATCGCAACCTGTAGGCCGGCGCCACGGGCACCTCGATCAGGTCGTGTGCGAGCACGACCAGCTCCTCCACAGGTTCGAATCCGTGATGGACGAAGGGAAACAAGTCGTCCCGGTGCAATGCCGCAGTGAGGATTCGGTCAAAGCCGCGCTCGGTTGCGTCGGCCACGCACCGACCCACGCCTGCCACGCTGGGATGCGCGCCGCGGGCATCCACCGCCAGCTGGGCGGTCATGGGAACACCTCGCCATGGCGTGACCCGGAAGCGTTCTCCGCGCCAGGCGAGTGTTGAGGAGCGGGCCATGGTGCTCGTGGTGAACCTCGTGATGGGACGTGGTGGGTGAGCCGGTGGTGCCCGGTGAGGACCCCGGGTTCGAGGATAGTGCTCTCAGCGGTCTGCCGACTTGCTCTCGGGTTGCGGTCGGCGCGATCTGACGCCCTGGTGCTCCGCTACGGTGAGCGCACCCAACAAAGGGAGCTCCAATGACGGTGCTGGTGGTCCGAAGCGAGTCATCCGTCCGCCACGACACCGGCCAATGGCATCCCGAACGGGCCGCCCGGCTCACGGCGACCACGGCGGCGCTCAGCGACCCGGAGCTGGATGGGGCACTGCGATTCGTCGAGGCTCGCCAGGCCACCGACGATGAGCTGCACATGGTGCACACACCCGAACACGTGGCCCGTATCCGGGTGGTGTGCGGCTCGGGCGGTGGGTCGCTGGATGCCGACACGCCGGTGGTGGCCGCATCACTACCGGCAGCGCTATTTGGCGCGGGGTCGGGCTTGTCCGCCATCGAGCTGCTTGACGCCGAGGGTTCCGGAACGACGGCACGAGACCTGGACTCGGCCTTCTGTGTGGTGCGGCCCCCCGGGCACCACGCCACCCACACCACCGCAATGGGGTTTTGTCTGTTCAACAATGTGGCGGTGAGCGCCGCCGCGCTGGCCCAGCGGGGCGAGCGGGTGTTGATCGCTGACTTCGACGCCCACCACGGCAATGGCACCCAGGACATCTTCTATGACCGGGATGACGTGATGGTGGTGAGCTGGCACGAGTGGCCGCAGTATCCCGGCACTGGGGCATTGGGCGAGATGGGGCGGGGCGCCGGCTTGGGCAACACCGTCAACGTGCCGCTGCCATCGGGGGCCACCATCGAGCACTATCTGGCGTCGCTGGCCGGGCCCGTGGGGGCGGCCATCGAGGCGTTCGACCCCACGTGGGTGTTGATCTCCGCCGGCTACGATGCTCATCGTCGGGACCCGCTTTGTGGTCTGGCACTCACCGACGCCGACTTCGGCTTGTTGACCACTGAGCTGATGGGCTGGTCGAGGCCGGGACGCCGCATCCTGTTTCTCGAGGGAGGCTACGACCTGGAGGGTCTGAGGGACTCGGTGCGCGCCACGCTGTCGTCCCTCACCGATGCGGGGCTGGATCCCGTCGATGGGTATTCCGGTGGTGGCCCGGGCTCGGAGCTGGTGGCGAACCTTACCGAGGCTCGAGCCCGGCTTGGACTCCCGACATAGCCACGACCGCCAACCACAGCAAGTGGGGTGATCATCAAAGCGCTTGTAGCGTTCTCCGGGTGATTCCACCCCGACTGGCGACTCTGCTGGACCAACTCGCTCCTCTGGCCGAGCGCTTCGCCGGCCGCGGGCACCGCCTCTATCTGGTTGGGGGGTCGGTTCGCGACCTGCTGCTTGGCAGCGACCGCCTGCCCGACGACCTTGACTTCACCACCGAGGCGTCGCCGGAGGCGATCAAAGCGGCGCTGGATGGCTGGGTCGACGCGTTGTGGACCCAGGGCGAGCGTTTCGGCACGATCGGCGCCAAGGTCTTCGGCGTCACGGTGGAGATCACCACGCATCGGGCCGAGGTGTACCACCCTGCGAGTCGAAAGCCGGAGGTGACCTTCTCCACCAACATCATCGACGATTTGGCCCGGCGGGACTTCACGGTGAACGCCATGGCACTCGAAGTGACGGGATCCGCCCCCGAGCTGATCGATCCCTTCGAAGGCGCGGCCGACCTGGCGGCATCCAGGCTGGTGACTCCATCGGGCCCTCACATCTCCTTTGGTGAGGACCCGCTGCGCATGATGCGAGCCGCCCGCTTCATCGCCTCTCATGGGCTGGTGCCCGACGACGACATCGTCGCGGCGTGCACCGAGATGGCCGAGCGGCTGTCGATCGTGTCGGCGGAGCGCATTCGGGACGAGCTGAACAAGTTGATCGTTGTTCCCGATCCCTCGCCGGGGCTGTGGTTTCTGCACGACACCAACCTGGCGGACCAGTTCTTCCCCGAGCTGCCGGCCATGCGGGTGGAACAGGATCCCATCCACCGGCACAAGGATGTGCTGGCCCACACCATCGCCGTGGTGGCCAAGACCCAACCCGAACTGATCGTTCGTCTCGGGGCGCTGTTTCACGACGTCGGAAAGCCGGATACTCGCTCGTTTGACTCGGGCAAGGTGAGCTTTCACCACCATGAGGTCGTTGGCGCACGCATGACCAAACGGCGGATGCGGGAGTTGAAGTACTCCAATGAACTGGTGGCCGATGTGAGCCGGCTGGTGTACCTGCACCTGCGGTTTCACACCTACCAGATGGGTTGGACCGACTCGGCGGTTCGTCGCTTCGTGCGCGATGCCGGCCCGCTGTTGGACCGCTTGATCGACCTCACACGGTCGGATTGCACCACCCGAAATCGTCGCAAAGCCGAGCAGCTCAGCGACCGCATGGATTCCCTCGAGGAGCGCATTGCGGTCCTGGCTGCCGAGGAGGAGTTGGCGGCCCTCCGACCGGACCTTGACGGCAAGGACGTCATTCGGCTGTTGGGTATCGAACCGGGTCCGGTCGTGGGCCGGGCACTGGCCCACCTGTTGGAGCTGCGCCTTGAGCACGGCCCGCTTGAACCCGAACGGGCCGAGGTGGAGCTACGGGCGTGGTGGGCCGGGCAGAACGCCTGAAGAGGCGGACTGCTCAGCGGCCGTCCTTGCGACCCCGAAAGATGACGGTCTCGGGCAACCAGCGACGGGCGGGGTGGCAATGCTGAGAGTTGGCGGAGCCGGGAACCGGAAACGGTTCGGCCAGCGTGTCGACCCGGAAATTGGCCCGTCCCAACATGGTGAACACCTCGGCGATTGGGTGCAACAACACCTCGCCCTGTTCCCCCGCCACCCGCCACCGGATGGTGCCGGCGGACGGGTACGGCGTGGATAAGACCGGTCGCTCGTAGTCGTCCGGCTCGGTGAGGTGCGCCACCGGGTGCGGAAGCGACAGCAGGAACGCCCCATCCGGCCGCAGCACCCGATGCACCTGGCGAAAGACCCGGCTGGGGTCGAGCTCCTGGGCCATGGCATAGATCGACACGCACAGGTCCACGCTGTCGGCCCGAATGAAGGCCAGGTCGGCGAGGTCGGCCTGATGAAACTCCACCCTGACCTCGGCGTCCTCGGCCAGCGCCCGAGCGCGACTGAGCCGGGCAGGAGACGGCTCGACCGCGATCACCCGCGCCCCGGCCCGGGCCATGGCCACCGAGCCGGCCCCCGCTCCGGCCCCAAGCTCGAGCACCCGTCGCCCCTCCAGATTGCCCAGGAGGCGTTGGTGGGTGGAATGGTCAAGGTCGGGGCCAAACTCGACGAAGTTGGTCTGCTGGCTGAGACCGTGGGGGAAGCTGGTGGGTGGAAGCCCCGGGGGCGGGGTTCCCGGGGCCAGGAGCAGCGGGCGCGGGCCGAGGTTGCCGGCCGACGGGTGACGGCGGGTGCGGTGCAACACGGTGCGATTGTCGAGGCTGGACACGATCCCAGTCTGTCGCTGTGACCGGCCTGGTGGGGTGATGGTGATGGCCGGGGCTGGAGGCGGGGTGATGCCAGGTGTTCGTGACGCCGCCGGTTCTGGTTCGCTGAGTCGAGGGGTAGGTTGTCGAACCGTGGAGCAGCTTTTTGCCCGGCTTCAAGGGCGCACGTCGCCCTCGGGGGAGGTGGACTATCGCCTCACGCGCCGGTCCACGCTTCGCAGCCTGGCCGCCGGCGAGGTTGACCGCGCCGAGGTGTGCGATGCCCAACGGGAGTTGATGCGGGTGGCGTTGGGCTGCTCGGAATCGGCGGGGGAGGAGTGCCCGGTGTGCAGGTCGCCGGATCGTCTGCGCCTCGTCCGGTTCGTTTTTGGGCCCCGTCTTCCCTCGGGCGGCCGAGT
Source organism: Candidatus Microthrix parvicella Bio17-1 (assembly GCF_000299415.1). Lineage (NCBI taxonomy): Bacteria > Bacillati > Actinomycetota > Acidimicrobiia > Acidimicrobiales > Microthrixaceae > Candidatus Neomicrothrix > Candidatus Neomicrothrix parvicella. The sequence goes on along the minus strand of NZ_AMPG01000004.1, from coordinate 52,679 downwards.
GGTGGCCTCGGCCAAGGAAATGAACCGAATCGGACGTCGAAAAGGTGATTTTCGGTGTTACGTGGTGGAGGTTTGTACCTCGTGCGCATGGAATCACCTGCTGCGAAGCTTCGTGATTCCGTCCGTCATCTCACCAGGTTGGGTGTCCCCAACCTGAGTGCCAAATGGCACGTCTAAGGGGTGTGCTCCCCGTCAGCCCGCCGCAGCGGCCAAAATGGAAGCGTCATGTCCTCCCAGCCCCCCGCCCGCCGCAGCCTGTTTTGGCGGAGCCGCCGTTTTTGGTTTGCAGCAGTGGTCGTCGTCGTACTGGGTGCCGGCGGTGTGTGGCGCCTGCTCGACCAGGTCGATCTCCCCGAAGAGATCACCAATCCGTTGGCGAACACCTCCTTGATCTGCGACGCGTCGGTGCCGGTTGGCACCTGCAGCATCGACAATGCGGCCGGGCAGATCTTCTCCGGCACGGAAAGCAGTCCGCTGGCCTACGACGACATTCCCATGGTGGTGAAGCAGGCGGTGGTGGCCTCGGAGGACCGCAAGTTCTTTGAGCACCAAGGTCTCGATCCCTTCGGTATCGCCCGCGGTCTCTACCAAAACTCGAAGGGCGGAGGCAGCCTGCAGGGCGGCTCCACGATTACCCAGCAGTACGTGAAGTTGGCCTACTTGACCAACAAGCGCTCGTTGGTGCGCAAGGTGCAGGAATCGGTGCTGGCGATCAAGCTCGAGCGCTCGATGACCAAGCAGAAGATCCTTGAGAACTACCTGAATCAGGCCTTCTACGGGCGCTCGGCCACGGGCATCGAAGCGGCGGCCCGGGTGTACTTCGACAAGCCGGCGTCCGAGCTCACAGCTTCGGAGGCGGCTTTTCTGGTGGGGTTGGTGCGAAACCCGGCTCGGGCCGAACCCACCGAACATCAAGAGACAGCGGTTCAGGTGCGCAATTCGGTGCTCGCGGCCATGGTGGAGGAGGGGTATCTGCCCAAGGCCGACTACGAACGGGAAAAGAAGCTGTTGGTGGTGACCTCCGACCGACAAGCCGGTGACGTCAACCGAAACACACCGCGCAACTTCACCGGCATTCCAAAGGACCTCAAGGACGCGGGTTACGAGTTCATCCTGGTGCAGGCCCGCGATCAGGCGAAGAAGCTCTTGGGTGGGGACGCTCAGGCCAAGGAACTGGTCAACGAGGGGGGCGTTCGCATCTACACGACGATCAACCCCGAGTGGCAGAAGAAGGCCTATGCAGCCATCTATGGCCGCCTCCCGGACCCGGCGGGTGATCCGGACGGCGCCATGGTGACCCTGGACAAGTTCGGGGCCGTGCGGGTGATGGTGGGGGGCCGCGACTACGACCGCAGCCAGGTGAACCTGGCTTTGGGGTCCGAAGGCGGCGGATCCGGGCGTCAGCCGGGCTCGACGTTCAAGGCGATCGTTCTGGCCGAGTACATCCGGCAGGGCTACAGCCTGGACAGTACCTACGACGCCCCGCCCCGGTTGATGGTGCCCGGAGCCAACATCGACGGCACCGACTGGAAGGTGGACAACTACGGCTTCCTCGATGCCGGTCGGGTGACCGTTCGACAGGCGACCAAGAAGTCGATCAACACCGCCTACGCCCAGATGATGGAGACCGTGACCCCCGAGCAGGTGGTCAAGCTGGCCGCTGAGCTGGGCCTGGGCAAGTTCAATCCCGACCCGTCCCTGGTGCTGGGCACCAGCGAAGTGTCGCCGGAGGCGTTGGCGGCCGCCTACCTCACCTTTGACAATGACGGTACCTACACCGAACCGTTCCTGGTCTCCCACATCGACGGACCCGACGGCACGAAGCTGTGGGACGTCGGCGACACCGGCAACATCACCCGTCGTTCCGTGATGGACCCGGCCGTGGCGAAGTCGGTGTCATCGGCGCTGCGAGGAGTGGTGACCGACGATGGTTCGGGTCGCAACTCGGCGCTGGCCATCACCCAGTCCGCCGGTAAGACCGGCACGACACAGGACAGCCGCGACGCGTGGTTTGCCGGGTTCACCTGCAACATCGCCAACGTGGTGTGGATGGGCTACCCGGCGGGTCAGCAGAAGATGACCAACGTCGATGGCGAGAAGACGGTCACCGGCTCCAACGTTCCAGCACGGATCTGGCATGACCTGATGAGCCAGGTGGCCGACGACGATCCGGGCTGCGAGTTTGCCGTGGCCAACGGGGGACCCAAGGTCGAGACCGGACCGGACCAGCCGCGGATCCCGGTCACCGACAAGGATGGCAACCTCGTGTTGGATGACGAGGGTGTGCCCGAGTACGCGGGTCCGTTTGGTGTGCCGGGGGTACCCACCGACGGTGGTGCGGCCGCGGGGGGCTCGTCGTCCACGGGAACCACAGGAGGTTCGTCGAGTGGGTCGGGCACGTCGCCGACGGGCGCCGGACCCAGCTTGAGCACCTCCGGTGGCTCATCATCGACGGGCGGTGGTTCGCCGGCCGGTTCGACTACCGACGGGTCTGCACCCGCCAACCCCGAACCGCCCGCTCCGGAGGCGACTGCAGCGCCCACCCCGACGTCCGATGCACCGCCGGCACCCGAAGTCGGTGACACCACCGGGGGCACAACCGGGGGCACAACCGGGGGCACAACCGATGGCTCGACCACCGGCGGAACCGGTGACACGGGCGGGACCGCCGACGGGTCCGACGCCGGGTAGGCGCGTCAGCCCGGTTTGACCGCCAGGTGTGGATAGTTGGCCACGCAGGCTGCGCACCACACCTCGATTTCGTTATCAATGGTGGCCGCATCAAGGTCGGAGGGCGATTCCGGGCTGCAATAAACCCGCTGCACCGGTTCGGTGGGGAGGCCGGTCGACCCGCAGTTTTGGCAGTCGGTGTCCGACGACGACGGGTCCCGGACCGTTGGGTTCATGCGTGGAACGATACCCGCGGAAACACGGACACCTCCCTTGGGTGACCTGCGGGCGGGAGCGCCGATCGGCGGGTGCTTTGCTGGGCTATGCTGATCCATTCCGGCCGGCAGCCTTCGGGCGCTGGACCCTAGGAGGCAAAATGAGTGACCGTCCGACCGTTCCTCAGATTCGCGCCCGCAAGGTGCGTGACGGCGCCGAGCCGCTGGTGATGATTACGGCGCACGACGCCCCGACGGCCCGCATCGCCGATGCCGGCGGTGTCGACATGATCCTCGTCGGAGACTCGTTGGCCATGGTTGCCCTCGGATACGAGGACACCCTTCAGGTGACCATCGACGACATGGTGCATCACACCGCAGCGGTCGCTCGGGCCAGGCCTGAGGCGCTCGTCGTGGGCGACCTGCCATGGATGAGCTACCACACCGGTCGTCATGATGCGGTGCGCAACGCCGCGTCGCTGATCCGTGCCGGTGCCCAAGCGGTCAAGTTGGAGGGTGGCGCCAAGCGGGTGTCGGTGATCGATGCCATCGTCGATGCTGAGATTCCCGTCATGGGTCACCTGGGGTTGACCCCCCAGTCGATGCACGCGCTTGGCGGGTTTCGGGTGCAGGCCAAGAGTTCCGATGCGGCCATGGCCCTGGTGGAGGAGGCCAAGGCGCTCGAGCACGCGGGTTGCTTCGCCATCGTGTTGGAGGCGATCCCCGATGTGGTGGCCAACCTGGTCACGGAGTCGGTCAACGTTCCCACCATCGGCATTGGCGCCGGCTCGGGAACCGACGGTCAGGTGCTGGTGTTTGGGGACCTCCTGGGTCTCGACCCGGCCCGTCCCCCCAAGTTCGTGCGGCGCTATGCGCAGGGCTTCGAACTGCTCTCGGGAGCCGTCGGCGAGTACGTGGTCGATGTGAGGTCGGGCGCCTTTCCCTCCGAGGCCGAGACCTACCATGCGTCGCAGGCCACCACCGACACGCTGGCGATCTACGGCGGCGGTCGGTAGCCGTCGACTCGCTGCTCCCGCCTCACGGTGGGGGTGCGGGTACCGGGGTGCACGACCCAGCCGATTGTCACCGTGCTCTGTCATGCTGACCCGATGAGGAAGTTGGTATTCCAACGCCCTATGCTCGGCGCCTTGCGCAATCCCCTGGCCCCGGAGATTCCGGGGTCCGAACGGCCGAGTGCCGTGGTCCACAGGGAGGTACATATATGAACCGCGCTTACGAGTTGATGGTGATCATCGATGCCGATGTTGCCGACGCTGAAAACAAGGTCGTCGTCGATCGGGTCGAAGAATTGATCGGAGCGGCCGGCGGAGAGCTGTCCAGCACCGATCGGTGGGGGCGACGCAAGTTCGCCTACCTGATCAACCATAAGGCAGAGGGGTACTACGTGGTGTTCGAGTTCACGGCCGACCCGGCCAAACTCGACCCCATGGACCGCTTTCTCAGGCTGGCGGACGAGGTCGTCCGTCACAAGCTGATCCGACTGCCCGAGGCCGAGGCTGAGCGCCGCAGCCTGGCCGCGATGGCAGCGGAGGACTGAGGAGGTCCGTCATGGCAACCAACACCGTCACCATCATCGGCAACGTCACCCGTGACCCTGAGCTGAGGTTCACCCCCAGCGGTCAGGCCGTCGCCAACTTTGGCGTTGCAGTCAATCGACGCTGGCAGAACCGCCAGACCAACGAGTGGGAAGAGGCCACGTCGTTTTTCGACATCGTGGCCTGGGCACAACTTGGTGAGAACGTGTCCGAATCCTGCCCCAAAGGCACGCGGGTGATCGTTACCGGTCGCCTGGACCAGCGCAGCTGGGACGGCCCCGAGGGCGATCGGCGCTCCAAGGTGGAGATTGTGGCCGACGAGATCGCCCCCAGCCTTCGGTGGGCGTCCGCTCAGGTCACCAAAAACGAAAAGCGCAGCGCCGGCGACGCCGGACCCGGTGGAGGTGGCGGCAGTGCCGCAGCCCCGCCGCCGAGTGCACCCCCCGCTGGATACAACTACGACGAGGAGCCCTTCTAATGGCACGACCACGCCGCCCCAAGCCCAAAGAGTCGGGCCGTCGCACCAAGAAAAAGGTGTCGATTCTCAACACGGAGAGCATCGAGTACGTCGATTGGAAGGACGTCAACCTGCTGCGTCGCTTCCAGTCCGACCGAGCCAAGATCCGTGCCCGCCGAGTAACCGGCAACAACACCCAGCAGCAGCGCCAGGTGGCGGTTGCCATCCGCAGCGCTCGCGAGATGGCTCTGTTGCCGTACACGAACCGCGTGACCACCCATCGGGGTGGCGGCGGTGGCCGTGGCGGCCGTGACCGTGACGATCGCGGTGATCGTGGCGACCGCGGTGATCGCGGGGATCGTGGCGACCGCGGAGATCGCGGGGATCGCGGTGACCGTGGCGGGTCCGCTTCGACCGGTGACGACGCCTCCTCAACGGAGTCGAGCCCACTGGAGACCACGGAGGTCACGTCGTGAAGCTGATCCTGCGAGCCGACCTGGCCGATTTGGGAAAGCGGGGCGACCTTGTTGAAGTCGCTGACGGGTATGCCCGCAACTACCTGATCCCGCAGCACCTTGCCATGCCGTCCACCGCCGGCGCCGCCGCTCAGGCCGACGCCATGCGTCGCGGTCGCGACCAGCGCGATGCCGCAGCGCGTGAGGAGGCCGAGGACATGGCGAAGAAGTTGGTGACCGCGGCCATCACGATCCCAGCCAAGGCCGGTGACTCGGGCAAGCTCTTTGGTTCGATCACCAACGCGGATGTGGCTGAGGCCATCGAGGAGCAAACCGGCTTTTCGATCGATCGGAAGCACATTTCGATCGAGGATCAACACCTGCGCACCCTGGGCGCCCACACCGTCACCGTGCAGCCGCACAACGACGTGGCGTTCCCGGTGAATGTTGAGGTCGTCGCCGCCTAGCGGTTGACCCCGGCAGTACCCGCCCGTCAGAGCGCGGGTGGGATCGTGAAAAGATTTCCACAGGTCCTCCACAGCTGTGGAGGACCTGTGCGTTTTGTTGACCGGTACCCGCAGACTCCTCCCAACGATCCACAGTTGGTGTGGACAACGGTGTTCTGCCTGTGACCTTCTTTGACTGTCACCGGCACGGGTCACAATGGCCTGAGCACACCCGGAGACCAACGGAGATCGTATGGGCGCAGCAGTTCTCATGAGCCGAGCTCAACGATGACGGCAACATTCTCACAACGCGCCGAGCCGCAAGGTGCCAACGGCGGTTCCGGCGGACCGGTTCGGATTGCCGGACATTCCGGCCGCCAGCCTCCGCACAACCTGGCGGCAGAACGGTCGCTACTGGGCGCGATGTTGCTGAGTCCTTCGGCCATCGGCGATGCGATGCAACGCTTGGAGGCAGCCGATTTTTATCAACCGTCCCACAGCCACGTGTTCGATGCCATCGCCGGTCTCTACGCCGCGGGTTCGCCGGTCGACTCCGTCTTGGTGGCCGACCAACTGACCCGCAACGGCCTGCTGGACGCCATCGGCGGCGCCGGCACGCTCATCGAGTTGCAGGGCTCGGCGGCAGCGGTGTCCAACGCGGTCCATTACGCCAAGGTGGTCGAGGAGAACGCCCTCCTGCGGCGTCTGATCGCGACCGCGTCGGAGATCTCCGAGTTGGGCTTTCAACCGGCCGACGACGTGGCCTCCACCATGGATACCGCCGAGTCGCTGATCTACCGGGTTGCCCAGCGCCGGGTCACCGACACCCTGGTGCCGTTGCGTGATCTGCTGGGCGACACGCTCGATCGATTCGAGCAGATGTACGAGCAGGCGGGTGCGGTCACCGGCACCCCCACGGGCTTCACCGACCTGGACACCAAGCTCTATGGCCTCCAACCCGGCGCGCTGATCGTGCTTGGGGCCCGTCCGGCCATGGGAAAGACCGCCCTGGCCCTGGCCATCGCACGCAACGCGGCGATGGCATCGGGCAAGTCGGCGGTGTACTTCAGCCTGGAAATGAGCCATCTCGAGCTCACCCAGCGCCTGGTCTCCATGGACGCGCGGGTCGACTCCAGCCACCTGCGGAACGGCAAGGTGTCCGACGCGGACTGGAACCGCATCACCCGTTCGTTGGGGCGCCTGGGCGACGCCGATTTGTGGATCGATGACAACGCCAACCTGACCGTGATGGAATTGCGGGCAAAAGCCCGCCGGCTCAAATCGGAGCTGGGCGGATCCCTTGGCCTGATCGTCGTCGATTACCTCCAATTGATGAGTGGGCCGGGCAGGGCCGAAAACCGTCAAACCGAGATCGCCGAGATCAGCCGCGGCCTCAAGGTGCTGGCACGTGAGATCGACACGCCGGTGCTGGCGCTGTCCCAGCTGTCCCGCTCGCTGGAGCAGCGGGCCGACAAGCGCCCCATGCTGTCGGACCTGCGGGAGTCGGGCTCGATCGAACAGGACGCCGACGTGGTGCTGTTCCTCTACCGGGACGAGGTGTACAACCCGGACACCCCCGATGCCGGCCTGGCCGAGGTGAACATCTCCAAGCACCGGGCCGGTCCCACCGGCACCTGCCGTCTGGTGTTCCTGCCCCACCACACCCTGTTTGAGAACGAGGCACGGGAAGAGGGGTAGGCCTCCCGGGGCGAGCCACTAATCTTCGCCCCAGTCGATTGGGGCGGTGGCGCCCCTCCAAAGGGGACAGCGTGAGCACACCGGAGACCGCCGACACGATCTGGGAACTGGTTGAGGCACGGGCGCAGGCCACACCCGACGCCGTAATGCTCATCGACGAGGCGGATACCAAGCTCACCTGTGTCCAACTGCGCGACGCGGCACTGAGCACCGCCGCCGGGCTGGCCGCGATGGGCATCGGCGAAAACACGCCGGTCACCTGGCAGTTGCCGACCACGATCGATGCCGTTGTCACCTCGCTGGCACTGGCCCGCCTCGGTGCGCTGCAGAACCCGATCCTGCACATCTACCGGGAGCGCGAGCTGGGGGTGGCCATCAGGCGTACCCGTCCCGAGTTGGTGATCGTGCCCGGCGAGTGGATGGGTACCGACTTTGAGGCGATGACCGCCGGGGTGCTCGACAGCCTGGAAGGTGACGACGTGGACGGTGCAGCCCGCCCGTGCGTGCTCAGCCTGGCCGACGGTCGCCCTACGGGCGATGCCGCTACTCTGGCGCCTTTTGCGCCGCCTGACGACCCGGCCACCGCGGTGCGCTGGATCTATTACACGTCGGGCACCACGTCCGAGCCCAAGGGCGTGCGCCACACCGACGCCACGTTGTTGGCCGGTGGGCGAGGCCTGGCGGCAGCGGTCGACCTGGGCGCCGACGATGTCGGGTCGATGGCGTTTCCGTATGCCCACATCGCAGGACCCGACTACCTGATCATGTGTCTGCACTCCGGGTTTCCGTTTGTACTCATCGGGGCATTCAACCCGCCCGCCGCCGTCGAGACGTACAACCGCTATGGCGTGACGATGATCGGCGGCTCGACGGCGTTCTACCAGATGTTCCTGGCCGAGCAGGCCAAGACCCCGGGGACGAAGTTCATTCCCACGTTGAAGCTGATCTCCGGCGGAGGCGCCCCCAAGCCGCCCGAGTTGGCCGCCCGCATTCGCGATGAGATCGGTGTACCGGTGTGCCACGGATACGGCATGACCGAGGTGCCGATGATTGCACAGGGGTCGCCCCGCGACACCGAGGAGCAATTGGCCAACACCGAGGGGGCCCCGGTGCCTGGATGCGAGGTTCGCATCGTCACCGAGGACGGCTCGGTGGCATCGACCGGGCAGGAGGGCGAGGTTCGCCTCAAGGGCCCCATGGTGTGCTTGGGCTACACCGACGCGGAGGCAACCGCAGCCGCGTTCGACGACGAGGGTTGGTTCCGCACCGGCGACCTGGGCATCCTGCGAGACGATGGCCACCTTGCGCTGACCGGGCGCCTGAAGGATGTGATCATCCGCAAGGGTGAGAACATCTCGGCGAAGGAGGTGGAGGATCTGCTCTTCACCCACCCCAAAGTGGCCGATGTTGCCGTCATCGGCTTGCCGGACGAGGATCGCGGCGAACGCGTTGCCGCCGTCGTGGAACGGGCTGAGGGCGTTGACGACCTGACATTTGCCGAAATGTCTGCTCATCTCAACGCCGCAGGGCTGATGACCCGCAAGATCCCCGAGCAGCTTGAGGTCGTCGAGGCCCTGCCGCGAAACGAAACGTTGCGCAAGGTGCTGAAGTTCAAGCTGCGGGAGACCTACGCGGATGTACCGTGGACCCCGGAACCCCGCTGAGGCTCGAGCCGCCGACCTTCGGTGCCTGTGACCGGCTCAGGCCGGGGTGAGCTGCAGTTTGAACTCGAGGGTGCCGTTCGGGGCGGCCTTCACGATGCCGGAGATGTCGGGCACCTCGATTTTGTAGTCGGCGAGGGCGATCGGCGTGGACCCCACGACCTCGAGTTGGTCCTTGGCCGTGAGCTGCGCATCGAGCTTGACGGCTACGTCCTTGGTCACGCCATGCAGTTTCAGCGTCCCCTCGGCCTCCATGGACACCGGGTCGCCCACCGTGGGTTCTCCGGGCAGCTCCAAGGGCCCGTCCAGGGTGAAGGTCGCCTCCGGAAACTGATCGGTCTGGAGGTAGTCGGCTCGCACGCGGTCGTCGCGTAGAGCTGCATCGGAGGTGAGCGTGCCGGTCTGGACGGTCACGGTGACGTCGCTGACCGTGTTGGCCTTCAGCGTCAGACTGCCTGCGACGTCCTCGGTTCGTGCGGTGGCGGTCTTCTCCAAACCTCGCAGGACCTCGTCAATGCGGTAACCGGCCTGGCTGCCCTCAGCGACCTTCCAGGTCGTTGCCTCCGCCTCGTCGACGGACTCCTTTGGCGCCGCCGCCGTGGTGACCGAGGTGTTGGCTCCGCCGTTGGTCTCGCTGAGCTGGAACTCGTCCTCGGCTGAATCATTGAGGGCCCAGAAGGCAATGCCGCCGCCCACCGCGATGACGAGAGCGCCGGCTACGGCCAGCGCGATGACGAGTGGCTTCTTCACGTGGTCTCCCTGTTGTGGAGACACCAACGTAGCCGGCCTCAGCGACGGCGGTGCCGCGCCGGAGGTTGGCTTTCATGGGGATAGGTTCGAGAGGTGCGCGTTGATGATGAAGTGTCGGTGGACGCCGACGAGTTGGTCACTCAGGCGCTGGCAGCCGACCCTGATGTTGAGGTGCCCGACAACGCGGTGAGCTTTGACGAGTTGACCGGTGGGCACGAGTTTGAGCTGTTGCCCGACTGGTACATGCCCCAGCCCGGAAGCAGGGCCGAAGTCGTGGGTGGCTGGCGTCGTCGGGTGGTGCTGGCCGTGGTGGGCAGCATCCTGTTGGTCGACGCCGCCGGGTTCTGCGTGATCTACGGTCACATCACGATTGGTTGAGATGCACGGGAGCGCGATGGGTCAGCAGGCGAGTTCACGGTGGGCCACGACCGACGGCCCGCGAGGAGCCGCCTACGACGAGCGCTTTGCGCGGCTGGCGGCCTCGGGCGAGGACGTGCACGGCGAGGCCACGTTTGTCGCCGGCTTCCAGCCCCGGTCCGTCCTCGATGCGGGATGCGGCACCGGACGGGTGGCGATGGAACTCCGGCGGCGTGGCATCGAGTCGGTGGGTGTCGATGCCGACCGGGGCATGTTGGCTGCTGCGGTGGCGCGTGACCCCGACGGCGAGTGGCTCATCGGTGACATCTCCACCCTGGTCATCGCCGACGACACGGCTGAGGCTCGCCGGTTCGACGTGGTGGTGGCCGCGGGCAACGTCATGATCTTCCTGGCGCCCGGAACGGAAACGGCGACCGTCGCCAACCTGGCGGCCCACCTGGTGCCGGGAGGCGCGCTGATCTGCGGGTTTCAGCTTCAGGCCGGGCGCTACCCGCTCGACTGCTTCGATGCCGACTGCGAGGCGGCTGGATTGGTGCCGGTGGAACGCTGGAGCACCTGGGATCGACAGGTGTTCGACCCGGACGGTGGCTACGTGGTGGCGGTGCACAGGCGCCCGCGCCACACGCCCTGAATCACGGGATCTGAGGCTCGGTAGCGGCCTGGTAGGAGACCAGGTCGGGCAGGTCATCAAACTCGGGCTGCTCGGCCAGACGCTTGGTCTCGGCCTGGGTGGCCTCAGCGGCGGTGAATGGTCGCACGTCCAGGCACCACTCCACCAGGATGCCGTTGGGATCGTGGGCGTACACACTGCGACAGAATTCGTGGTCCAGTTCGACCACCTCCAACCCGGCGTTCATCATGGCGTCGCGTTTGGCTGCGAAACGCTGCTCGTTGACGGCGTCGAAGGCCAGGTGGTTGACCCAGTCGGGTAGGCCCAGGTCGACCGAGATGGCGGTTTTGGGCGGCTCCAGGTCGGGGATGTGCAGGTCCCAAAACGCGATCATGCCTGGACTGCCCACATGGCCTGGGGGTGTGGTGGCATAGAACAGGTGCTTTGCCCAGCCACCCTGGGGTGTGGGCGCCGACACCGTCTTCACCAGCGAGAATCCCATGATCTCGGTGTAAAAGCGGTGAGTGGCGTCCAGGTCGGCGGTTGCGTAGGCGACGTGGTGAACTCCCATGAGGCCGAGCCTACCGACGGGTCGATCGAAGCGCTGTGGCTCTGGCTCGGGTTCGCTGCGTGAATTCGGTTGGTGTGGCCGCCCAGCGGGCGACGTCCGGCGGATTGGTGGAAGTCAGCGCGGGGAGCCCGTCGAGGTACCGCTCGCGATCCCACTCCTCGATGCCGAGGGACGCCAGGTGGTCCGTCTGCCACTGCGTGTCGATCAACATTTTGCCCGCGGTGCGCTCTTCGGTGAGCAGGGTGACCAGCCCAACCAGTGCCACCTTGGAGGCGTCACGTGCAGAGTGGAACATGGATTCGCCGGCGAAGAGCGCACCCAGCGAGACGCCGTACACGCCGCCGACCAGTTGGTCGTCCGCGTCCCAGACCTCCACGCTGTGAGCAATGCCAAGCGCGTGAAGGCGCTCGTAGGCCTCGACGATCTCAGCGGTGATCCAGTGACCTCGACGGGCGGGATCCCCACAGCGCTCGATCACCGTCTCGAACGCTCCGTTGACGCTGAGGTGGTACCGACGCGTCGCCCTCGCCAGCGACCCCGACACCACCAGAGCCTCGGGACGCAGCACGCCCCGGTGCCTTGGCGAGTACCAGCCGAACCCGGGGGCGTCCGTTCCGGCGCGTCGGAGCAGGTCCAGCGGGCTGTGGACGAGTGGCATCGGGAAATACCCGGCGGCGTAGGCGGCCACCAATGTCTCGGGTCGCAGGTCGGCGCCGGCGGCAACCAGGTCGTCAGCGTCGGGGTCGGGCCGGGGAAAGCTCCACATCAGGTCCATTGACCCACCGCCCTGCGATCCGAAACGAGCCGCTACCTGCTGTAGTCGTAGAAGCCCTGACCGGACTTTCGACCCAGGTATCCGGCGGTCACCATGCGACGCAGCAGCGGCACCACCCGGTAATGGTGGTCGCCAAACTCGTCATACAGGGCATCGAGAATGGCGACGGACGTGTCCAGGCCCACCAGATCGAGCAGCGCCAGGGGGCCCATCGGGAAGTTGCAACCGCCCATCATCGCCTGGTCGATGTGCTCGCGGCTGGCGGTGCCGTTCTCCAGCATGCGTACGGCGTTGTTGAGGTACGGGAACAGCAGGTGGTTGACGATGAACCCGGCCCGGTCGGCCACCTTGACCGGATCCTTGCCGCACTTGGTGGCGAAGGCGACCGCGGCCTCGATCGTCTCGTCGCTCGCCGTCATCGGCGTCACGATCTCGACCAGCTTCATCGCCGTCGCGGGGTTGAAAAAGTGAATGCCGCAGACCTTGTCCGGGCGCCCGGTGGCAACCGCCAACTCGGTGACCGCCAGGGTCGAGGTGTTGGTTGCCAGGATCGTGTCGGGTCCGCACACCTGATCGAGTTCGGTGAACAGGGCGGACTTGGTGGCGAGATCCTCGACGACCGATTCGATCACCAGGTCGCAGTCGGCGACGGCCGACAGGTCGGCCGTGGCGGTGACCCGACCCAGGATGGCGGCGTGGTCCTCCTCGGAAAGCCGACCCTTGTCGACCGCACGCTTCAGATTGGAGTCCATCTTGGCCAGCGTGGCATCCGCCGATTCCTGCTTGCGTGAGCGCAGGATCACCTCGTAGCCCGCCCGGCTCGCCACCTCGGCGATGCCTGAGCCCATGATTCCCGATCCGATAATGCCAACGCGTGTAGTCATGGCGCCGGAGGGTACAGACCATGGGGCGTCTCGTGCCATGCCGGGCCTGTGTGGCAGCATCTCGGTCCACCTCGAAGGAGCTGAGATGAGCGGAACGCTGGCCCTGCTGGGCGGAGCCGAATGGACCGAGGGTGTCACCCTGGATGCCGCGCTGGCGAAGGAATCTTCGGCGACCGAGGTGTCCATCCTTCCGACGGCGACGGCCTACGAGAATCCCGGCGCCCGGGTGGAGCGCGCCGAACGGTCGTTAGGCGCGCTGGGCCTGTCCATCAACGTCCTTCCGGTGTACCAGCGGGCCCAGGCGTTCGAGCCCGAATGGGCTGAGCGCGCCGCGTCGGCCAAGTGGCTGTATCTCACCGGGGGCTCGCCCATGCACCTGCGGTCGGTGTTGTTCGATACCCCGCTGTGGGATGCCGTGATCGACGCATTCGAGCGGGGCGCCACGTTGGTGGGAGCCGGCGAAGCTGCGTCGGTGTTCTGCGACGCGCTGCCCGATCCCCGAGGCGGAGCGTTCACGGTGGGACTCGACCTGATCAACACCCTGACCGTCCTGCCGCGCTACGAGCGTTGGTCCGCCGAGACGCTGCACCGCACGGTGTCGCTGGCGCCGTCCGGTCTGCCGGTGGTGGGCCTGGACGCTCAGACGGCGCTGGTGAGATCCCCAGGCGGGTCGTGGAGCGCCGAGGGGCCGGGCCGGGTGGCGGTCTACGTTGATGCCCATCAGGCCGAGGTGGCGGATCTGCCCGCCGACCTGCATCGCTGAGTGGGCGTCGTTACTTCTCGGAAATCGTGATCGATTCGATTTTCACGGCTTGTTCCGGGGTGTCGCCATTGGGACCACTCACCTTTTGGTTGCCGATCTTGTCGACGACGTCCTTGCCGTCGGTCACCTTGCCGAACAGCGAGTAGGTGGGGCTGGAGTTGAGTGGTGCCGGGTCGCCGGTGACCACGAAGAACTGCGACCCGGTGCTGTTGGGCTCCTGGGTCTTGGCCATGGCCAGGTCGTAGGGCGCATAGAGGCCGTCGGCAGGGGGCTCCTCGGCGATGGTGTAGCCCGGGCCCCCGCCACCCAGTTGCGTGAGGTCAGCGGTGTCGGTGGGGTCGCCGCCCTGGATGACGAAGTCGGGGACGATGCGGTGAAACGGGATGCCGTCGTAGAAGTGTGATCGGGCCAGTACCACGAAATTGTTGACGGTGTTGGGGGCTGCCTTGGCGTCCAAGGCAACCGTGAAGTCGCCCTCGCTGGTTGCGACCTTGGCGGTGTAGGTCTGCGTGGGGTCGATACACATCTTGGGTGGGGCATCGAAGGTGGTGATGCGCTTGGGCGTGCCGTCCTTGGGTGGGCAGGGCAGTTCGGAGACCGCCTCCGCTGCGGTCTCGCTCTCGGGCGACGGCGATGACGAGGTGTTGTCGTCGCCAAACAGGGCCCATGTGGCAACGCCGATGACGGCCAACACGGCGAGTGCCGCAACCCCGCCGATCAGGTTGCGGCGGCGCTGCTCACGCTTGAGGGCGGTGCGAACCGACTCCTGGTGTTGACGGTGCTGTTCCTTTTGGCGTTCTCGTCGCTCGGTACCCACGGCGGGCAACCCTACCGTTGCCGCGCGGCGATATGCCTCGCCCGGGAGACGGTCCCGAAAGAAGATGATCCACCACCGTGTAGCCTGGATGGGCTGTGAAGACGGTTGTGCAGAAGTTCGGAGGCACCTCGGTTGCCGACGCGGATCGAATCCGTCAGGTGGCCGACAACGTGGCGCGCACTCGTCGGCGCGGCGATCGCGTCGTGCTCGTGGTGTCGGCGATGGGCAAGGAGACCGATCACCTGCTGGCGCTGGCCAAGGACGTGTCGTCCAACCGGCCGGGACGCGAGATGGATATGTTGATCACGGCCGGTGAGCGCAAGGCGGTTGCCCTGGTATCGATGGCGCTTGCCGATATTGGAGTGCCGGCAGCGTCGTTCACCGGGAGTCAGGCCGGTTTCATCACCGACACCAACCACACGTCGGCCAAGATCGTGGAGGTCAAGGGCGACCGCATTCGATCGGCACTCGAAGCCGGTCAGGTGCCGGTGGTGGCCGGCTCGCAGGGCTATTCAACCGACGGCGACGTGACGTTTCTCGGCCGCGGCGGATCGGACACCACCGCGGTGGCGCTGGCCGAGATGCTCGGAGCGGACAGTTGTGAGTTGTACACCGATGTCTCGGGCGTGTTCACCACCGACCCCCGCCTCGTGCCCGAGGCCACCAAGATCAAGCGCATCAGCTTCGACGAGATGTTGGAGATGTGCGCCACCGGCTGCCCCAAGCCTGCGATGCGATCGGTGGAGTACGCCTCACGCCATGGGGTTTCGCTGCACGTTCGCTCGGCGTTCACGTGGGAACCGGGCACCTGGATCGTCGAGGAGGAACCCGACATGGAACAAGCCGTCATCCGAGGCATCACGCACGACCCGAGCCAGGCCAAGGTGACCGTGGCCAGCCTGCCCGATCGCCCGGGGGTGGCCGGAACGCTGTTCCGGTCGCTGGCGGAGCGGCAGGTCAACGTGGACATGATCGTGCAGAACACCTCGGAGGATCACAAGACCGATATTTCCTTTACGGTGCCCCACGATGAGCTGGAGGCCACCTTGGCCGGGGTCAACGGGTTGCTGGGCGAGCTTGGGGCAAGCGGGGTGTCAGCGAGCTCCGACATCGCCCGGGTCAGCGTGATCGGGGCGGGTATGAAGTCGCATCCGGGGGTCGCGGCGGCAATGTTCGAGACGTTGGCCGCCAACGAAATCAACATCGACATGATCTCCACCTCCACGATCCGCATCAGTTGCGTGGTTGCGGAGGCCGACGCCGAGCGTGCTGTCATGGTGCTGCACAAGCGCTTCGGTCTGGGACAGGGCGACGACGCCGTGGAGTTCGGGGGGTAGGGGTCATCAGCCCACTCCGGCGGGCAAACCCGGTTGGGCACCCGCGGTTCACGGCTTAGCCTGGGGGCCATGAGAATCGGAATCGTAGGAGCCACCGGCCAGGTCGGGGGCGTCATGGCGCGCCTCCTGGCAGAGCGGAACTTTCCCATCGAAGAGCTGCGGCTGTTCGCCTCGGCCCGTTCGGCGGGCAAGGTGGTGTTGGCGGCCGGCCGCGAGGTGACGGTGGAGGATGCCTCCACCGCTGACTACGCAGGCCTCGACCTGGCGTTGTTCTCCGCTGGTGGGGCAACTTCGAAGGCGCTTGCCCCCCAGGTGGCGGCGGCCGGCCCGATCGTGATCGACAACTCCTCCGCCTGGCGTATGAATCCTCAGGTACCGCTCGTGGTGCCCGAGGTGAATGCCGCAGCCCTGGACGATCTTCCTCTCGGCATCATCGCCAACCCCAACTGCACCACGATGGCGGCCATGCCGGTGCTTGGCCCACTGCACGCCGAGGCCAAGCTGACCCACCTGGTCGTCAGCAGCTACCAGGCCATCTCCGGGGCCGGATTGGCCGGGGTGGAGGAACTGGACTCACAGGTGACCCAGCTGGGGGCTGGACGTGTCGGGCTGACCGAGGACGGCTCGTTGGCCGACGGGCTCACCCCGAAAGCATTTCCCGCACCCATCGCGTTCAACGTGGTGCCCCGGTGTGGGTCGTTTGTGGATGACGGCTCGGGTGAGACCGACGAGGACCAGAAGCTGCGTGACGAGAGTCGCAAGATCTTGGGTATTGACGACTTGGTCGTGTCGCCAACCTGCGTCCGGGTCCCTGTCTTCACCGGGCATGCGCTTTCGATCAACGCTCGTTTTGCCCGTCCGATCAGCCCCGATCGGGCCACCGGGTTGCTGTCGAACGCCCCCGGGGTTGAGCTGAGCGACCTGCCAACGCCGTTGGATGCGGCCGGACGCGACCCGTCGCTGGTCGGCCGCATCAGGGTTGACCCCACCGTTGAGCACGGCCTGGCGATGTTCGTGGTGGGTGACAACCTGCGCAAGGGGGCTGCGCTGAACACCATCCAGATCGCCGAGGCGCTCATCGAGCGGGGTCGTTTCGCCTGAGGAACGCTCCCAACCGGACTTGTGCCGATTACACCGGCGGGTCGTTGACGTAGCGCTCCATGGCCTCGTCCAGCGTGATGCCGCATTGGTTGGCCAGCGACGCCAGCCAGGCCAGTACATCACCGAACTCGTGCACCTGCTGGGCCCGGGTGCCCTTGCGCACCGCCTGAGCCAGCTCACCCAGCTCCTCACAGAGCCACGCCACCGTGGCGGGTACTCCGCGCTCGCGGTCCGCGTCGCCATACAGGCGATCCATCAGGGTCTGAACCTCAGCGAGTTCCATGGGCCTCAGTACAGCACTTGGATCCGAAGGCGGGCTGCGAGCCTCAGGGGTCACCCGCCGGTGACTCCCTGAAGCTCGACGCAGTCGGGGAGGGGAGATTTGAACTCCCGGCCTCCACGTCCCGAACGTGGCGCGCTAACCAAGCTGCGCTACTCCCCGGAGTAGGGCCACATGCTAACGCTGGATCGGCTGATCACGACAATGCGTTTGGATTGGGGCTCGGGTTCCATGGCTTCCGAGGTGCATCAGGGTCGGGCAGGGAAGGCCAGCTCGGGTGGCAGCGCCGGGTAACCGGTCAATCTGCGAACCTCCGGTAGGGTTTGTTGGGCCGATCCCCCGTTGATCGGGTGCTTGAGACGAAGGAACCCGCCTTGGAAGACGCCCACGCCGAGCCGCGCACCGCCCTGATCTTCGGCGGCACCTCGGAGATCGCGCTGGCCATCGCCAACAAACTGAGCGTCGGCCGTTTGCGGCAGGTGGTCGTTGCGGTGCGCGATCCCAACTCCGCCCGGGTGGCCGAAGCCCGGGCCGAGCTGGAAGGCGCAGGCCTCACGGTGCACGTCGTGGAGTTCGACGCCGTCAGGCACGACCAGCACGAGGCCGTGGTGGCCAACGCCGTCGAGGCCGTCGGAGACCTCGACCTGGTGATGGTGGCCCATGGTCAGCTCGGCGATCAGGGGTCGTTGGTGGACGATCCGGTCGGCGCCGCGGCACTGGTCGACGTGAATTTTGCCGGGGCGGTATCGGCCAGTCTGGCCGCAGCAGCTCAGCTACGCAGCCAGGGACACGGACGCATGCTGATGATCTCGTCGGTGGCTGCGGTTCGCCCTCGGGCCTCGAACTATCTGTATGGCTCCACCAAGGCGGGGTTGGACGCGTTCGGAAGGGGTCTGTCCGACGACCTTGAGGGCACGGGGGTGCGAGTGTCGGTTCTGCGTCCGGGCTTCGTTCGCACCCGGATGACCGAAGGCATGGAGGAGCAACCCTTCAGCGCCGACCCGGATGAGGTGGCCGAGGCCGCCGTGGTGGGTCTGCTCAGGGGCCGCAGGGTGATCTGGGCTCCGGCGCCGCTTCAGGGTGTCTTCGGTGTGCTCTCGGTCATGCCCGGACCGATCTGGCGCAAGATCTCGAAGCGGTGAGCGAGCGACCAACTTCGCTGCTCGTCGGTCTGATCCGGTCGCTGCGACCCCAACAATGGACCAAGAACCTGTTGGTGCTGGCGGCCCCGCTGGGCGCGGGGGTGTTGGGCAGCGTCGAGGGCGTGATCGACGTGGTGATTGCGTTCGTTGCGTTCAGCCTGGCCGCAGGTGCCACCTATGTGCTCAACGACCTGCGTGATCTCGAGCAGGATCGGGTCCACCCCCGTAAGCGGCATCGCCCCTTCGCCTCGGGTGCTGTTCCGGTGGGTGTCGGCATTGTGTGGGGACTGGCCACGTTGGCCGGAGCCATCGCTGTATCGCTGCTCAGGCCACACCTGGTGTGGGTCGTCTTGGGTTACGTGGTGCTGACCACGTCGTACTCGCTGTGGCTGAAACACCTTGCGGTGATCGAGCTGGTGGCGGTCGCTGCCGGTTTCGTTGTGCGGGCCGTAGCCGGCGCCGTTGCGGCCGATGTGCCCATCTCGCCCTGGTTTTTCGTGGTGGTGTCCGCCGGTGCGCTGCTGATGGTGACCGGCAAGCGTTCGTCCGAACTGGCGCACCTGGGCGACACGGGTGCCACCCGGCCTGTGCTGACCGAGTACACCTCCGGATACCTGCGCTCGGTTGAGGTGATCGCGGCATCCCTGGCGTTGGCCGGATATGCCCTCTGGGCATTCGACTCGGCGATCGCCACGCAGGGTGGTGCCGGGGATGTGCTGTTCAAGGTGTCCCTGGCGCCGTTCGCCGCAGCGGTGCTGCGATTCGTGCTGATCGTCGATCGGGGCGAGGCGGCCGAGCCGGAGTACGTGTTGGTTCGTGATCGTCAGATGCTGGTGCTGTCGCTGGTATGGATGGGTGTGTATGGCGCGGGCGTATTCTTTTCCTGAACCGCAGCGCACTGCGCTGCTGAGCGGCTGGGGCCGAACCAGCCCCACCCGAGCCGAGGTGTTGGCACCGGCCTCGGCGGCCGAGTTGACCGCGGCGTTGGCCGACCCGCCCGCGCGGGGCATGGTGGCCCGCGGGCTGGGACGCTCCTATGGCGACGCTGCCCAGCGGGCGGGGGGCCGAGTGGTGGACCTGACCGGTCTGACCGACGTTGAACTCGACGTCGAGACGGGCGAGTGCAGGGTCCGGGCCGGCACCAGCATCGACACCGTGTTGCGGGTTTTGGTGCCACGGGGCTACTTCGTGCCGGTCACCCCGGGCACGCGGTTTGTCACCCTGGGCGGGGCCATCGCCGCTGATATCCACGGCAAGAACCATCATCGGCATGGGTCGTTTGGGTCGCACGTCACCTCGATGGTCTTACGCACCGCCGACGGCGAACGACGGGTCATCGGTCCTCACGCGGAGGCGTCCTTGTACTGGGCCACGGTTGGTGGCATGGGATTGACCGGGGTCATCGAGGAGGTCACATTTCAGGCCCAGCCGATCACCTCGTCGCGCCTGGTGGTCTTGGCCGAGCGCACCACCAACTTGAGCGACTCGATTGCCCGCCTGATCGAACTGGACCGCGAGGCCGAGTACACGGTTGCGTGGTTGGACCTTGCCGCCGGCGGTGCCGGCGCCGGACGTTCGGTGATCACCTCGGGACGGTTTGCCCGTCCCGAGGAGCTGCCCCGCCGATGGTCAGATCGGCCGTTCGCGTTCGACCCCGGGCTGCCGGTGGACGTGCCGGTGACCCCGCCGCCGGTGGTGCTCAACCCGGTGTCCATTCGGGCGTTCAATGAGGTGTGGTACCGCAAGGCCCCCAGGCGTCCAAAGCAGGTCATCAACTCGATCCCAACCTTCTTTCACCCATTGGACCTGCTGGGGTCCTGGAACCGCATCTACGGGCCCAACGGGTTCCTGCAGTGGCAGTGCGTGGTGCCCGACACCGCCACCGACGTTTTGGCGGGGATCATGCGCCAGTTCACCCAAACCGGGGGCCGGTCGTTTCTGACCGTGCTGAAGCGTTTGGGGCCGGGCAACCAGGCGCCGCTGTCCTTTCCGACGGCCGGATGGACCTTGGCAGTGGATGTGCCGGTGGGCGACCCGGACCTGCCCCGGCTGTTGGATCGACTCGACGAGCAGGTTGCCGAGGCGGGAGGTCGGATCTACCTGGCCAAGGATGCCCGCATGAGACCGGAGCTGCTCCCGGTGATGTACCCGAGGCTGGACGATTGGCGAGAGGTGCGGGCGTCGGTGGATCCCCGCGGGGTGTTCCGCAGCGACCTCTCCGAGCGGCTCGGTCTCACCTGAGGGGCTTGGCTCAGCTCGGGCCGGTCACGAAAGAGAGGTGGGGGAACGGCGGCACGGTTGCGTGTGGCCGCCGGTGTCGAGATCAGCTCAGACGGCGGGTTCGCCCTCGTCGATGGTGCCGTCGGCGTGTTCGAACCAGCCTCGCCCGGCCGCAACAGCCGCTGCGGCCCGACGGAGGCGGAATGAGTCGATCGGCTTAATCATCCAGCCGTCCGCCTCGGACTGCCCGGCCAGGAACACGTCGGCGCCCCGGTCGAGCAGGAGAAGGATCCGCTGGGGAGCCAACCGCCGGCCGCCCTCCTCGTTGCGCAGGTGCAACGAGGTGGCCATGCCACCCATGTTGCCGATCTGCAGGTCGAGCACCACCAGGTCGGGTTGGCGCTCCCGCACCGCACCGAACACCTCCGCCCCGCTGTTGACCCGACCGACCTCACAGCGGTCGTCGCCCAGGGTGGCGTCCACATCGTCGGCGAGGGCATCGGAATCGGTCGCGACCAGCACGTACTCCACGACCATCCATCGTAGTGCAGCCCGAGTCTCCGATGAACCTGTTGGGTTTCGACGTGTGTGGGGTGAGGCTGGAGTGTGGGGCTCCGATGAACCTGTTGGGTTTCGACGTGTGTGGGGTGAGGCTGGAGTAGTGAGCTGTCGCCGGGGGGCTACCCGATTGGTGGCCGACGATCTAGAGTCTCGAAACGTCATCGTGTCTGAGCAGCTTTCGTCGGTGACGCTCATGTGGGGGGAGTGGATCGTTGGAGATCGAGATCGAACACGCAGATGGGGTCACGGTGTGTCAACCGGTTGGCGACCTGGATGCCTATACCGTGCCTGCCTTTCGAGAGCGGCTGACCGAAGCCGCCACGAAGGGCAACGTCATCATCGACCTGTCGGGAGTGCCGTTTATGGACTCTGCCGGGCTCGGAGCGCTGGCGGGGGGAATACGTCGCACCCGAGATGCGGGCGGAGACATCGTGGTGTCGTGTAACCGAAGCACGCTGGTGCGCCTGCTGCAAACCACCGGTTTCGACAAGATCGTGTCGGTGGTGGGCAGCGTGGACGAGGCCCGACTGTCGTTGAAGTCGGGTGAGCAGGGCTGACCCGGTTGGGTTGAAGAGCCGTGGGGCCTCAGGACGGATCGCTGCTCAGCAGCGATCGGCCAACCCGCTTGAGCCCTTCGACGTCGTGTACGTCGGTTGCAAGCGAGGGGACGTACACCACCGCCGCCGAGCCCACCTGGGCGGTGAGTTCGGCCAGGTTGGAGCGTTCCTCCCGAGCGAGTCGCCGGAGGTCGCAGCGCGCACGGTGGTAGTCGATCATTGCCTCGCCGCCCGGCGAGTGCTGCAACGCCGTCAGCGCGGCCTCGTCGGCCGCCGGGTCGGCTTCGCCGAACGGGGGGTGCATGCGGTTGACGATCAACGCTTTGATGTTGATGCCGTCATCGAGCAGCCGATGTGCGAAGTAGCGGGCCTCGGCCACTGAGTCCTCCCGGGGGGCGGTGATCAGCACGAAGGCACACCTCGGGTCGGCGAACAGCTCGGTCACCGCGTTGGCCCGAAGCCTGAAGCCCTCCTCCATGCCCTCGAAGGCCTGAAAGAACGCCACGGCATCGCTGATCACTTCGGAGCCAACCACTTTGCCCACCTGGCGCAGCAGGGCGGCGGTGGCGGCATTGAACATCTTCAGCAAGCCGCGACTGGGAGCGGTGACCACCCGGTACAGCCGGTGATTGAGGAACCGTGAGAGTCGCTCCGGTGCTTCCAGAAAGTCGAGTGCATTGCGTGTGGGTGGAGTGTCGACGACCACGAGGTCGAAGGCCTCGTTGCGATGCAACTCGTAGAGCTTCTCGGATGCCATGTACTCCTGGGTGCCCGAGAGGGTGCCTGAGATGTTGCGATAAAAGGGATTGACCAGTATTCGGTTTGCCTGATCCTCATCCGCCGCGTAGCGGGTCACCAGCGAGTCGAAGGTGGACTTGGCGTCCAACATCAGCGCCCACAGTTCGCCGGGCCATTGGCCGGTGATACGGGCCGGTTCAGCCCCGATGTGGTCAAGACCCAGCGCATCGGCCAGGCGGCGGGCCGGGTCGATGGTGACCACGGCGACCCGGCGTCCCCGTTCCGCAGCGGCGAGCCCGATCACGGCGGCGGTGGTGGTCTTGCCCACGCCTCCCGATCCGCAACAGATGATCACCTCGGCGGTGTCCACCAGTTGGGTCATGTCTGCCGGGTCGGCCGGGTCGTGGGGAGGGGGGCCGTCAGGCACCGACTTGGTGGGGCTCATGGCGCCTGCTCTCAGTCGGTCAGGGCTGGGTCGAGGGCATCGATTCCGGCCAGGAGCTCGTCTGCCAACCGGGTGAGATCGCTCTGGTCGAGTTCGTTGGTGAACACGAAGTCCAGGTTGAGGGTGGTGAGTGGCAGTTCCCGTGCGAGGCGAGCCAGTTGACCCTGTTGCATGTCGCAGCGTTCGGTCCGGTAGGCCCCTGCCGAACCCAGCGAGACGACCTCGTCGTCGGTGAGGGACACGTCGGCAGCTTTGGCTGCCTGCTCAACGTCCGTCTCCAGCCCTGGCAGAGGCGGCCACGTGCCGTTGATGATGACCGGACCGAGCATCACGCCCACGTCCTCCTCCAGGCTGTACGCGGTGTCGATCAGTTCGTTGATGGGGGTCTCCTCCGGCAGCGTCGCCAGCATGACCCGGGTGCGGGTGGGGTCGCCCAGCATGGCGAGGGCCTCGGTGGCCTGGCTGTGCAACGCCCCACTGGTGGCCGCCTCGGCAATGCCGGTGGCGCTGCGCAGGAACGTGATGGCGTGACCGGCTGCGGGAGCGTCGAGGATGATCAGGTCGGCGGCCCCCTCGGTTTCCAGTTGGCGAATCTTGCCCAGCACCAGCAGGTCGCGAATGCCGGGGGTGGAGGTCGAGACGATCTCGAGAATGCCCGAACTCACCATGGCCCTGCCCACCCGTTTCAGCCCATGGTCGGCAAGGTAGTCAAGCAGTGCCTCGTCGGGAGTGATCAGCCTTGCGGTCAGCGAACCCGTAACCTCACCGGGCAGCGGTACCTGGACGGGTTCGTAACCAAGGGGTTCGCAACCCAAGAGGCGCGAGAGCCCGGTTTTGCCCTCCAACTCCACCAAAAGCACTGACAGGCCGCTCCGGGCGGCGGCAACCGCCAGGGCAGCGCTGGCCGTCGTCTTGCCGACGCCACCCTTGCCAGCAACGATGATGAGTCGGGATGCAGCGAAGAACTGCGTCGAATCCACGTTCTCCCCTCGGAGGCCTGCCTGTGGGCACACTAGTTCAACCAGTCTTTGAGCCCCGCCGGGCCGTCCGCGTCGTGGTGGGCGCAGCGTTGGTGGTGGGGTCGTTGGCCGCGCTCGTGGGGCTGGTGGGGGCCTCGACCGCCGGCGCCTCGCAGACAACGCAGGCGGCGCCGTCGTCGCAGATCACGCAGCTGACGCCGTCGCAGGCATCCCCGAGTCAGGACTGTGGCAAGGCCGGCTGTGTCACGTTGGTGACGGTCACCGGTCTGATCGATCCGTTGGTGGCGGACAGCATTATCGATCGTCTGGACGAGGCGCTGGGACGGGAGGATTTTGTGGGGGTGGTGTTGCAGATCGACAGCCCCGGAGTGGTGCTCTCCGACGCAGAGTTCACCAACCTGGCCCGTCGGCTCGACCGGTTCTCGAAGAAGCTGGCCGTATGGGTCGGCCCCAGTGGCTCGGAGGCCAACGGTGGGGCAGCCGAGCTGGTCACCCTCAGTCCCAGTGCATCCCAGGCTCCGGGCTCCACGTTGCGCTTCGACCGCACCCAGCGGCTGGACCCCGACGAGTTCGGGAACCTCCTGCCATCGGACCCTGCGTTGCTGGACACGCCCATCGGGGCGGAGGAGGCCCAGAAGGCGGGCCTGGTCGACTCGACGGCGCCGGTGTTGGTGGACGCGCTTGGCCGCCTGGACTGGTTCGACACCAAGGTGGAGACGGTTGACGGCAAGCAACAACGAGTGCCGGTGACCAAGGTGCGTTTCGTCAAGCTGGACCTGCCCAGTCAGTTGCTGCACACCGCGGCCAGCCCGGCAGTCGCGTACCTGGCCTTTGTGATCGGGTTGGGCCTGTTGTTGTTTGAGTTCTTTACGGCCGGGGTCGGGGTGGCCGGCGTGGTGGGTGCCGTCGCGTTGCTGCTGGGCGGATACGGCCTTGGGGTGTTGCCGGTGCGCAACTGGGCGGTGGCGTTGTTGGTGGCATCGACGGTGGCCTTTGCCGTCGACGTGCAAACCGGCATCCCGCGGTTCTGGGCGGGCGTGGGCATGGTCGGCTTCACGATCGGCTCGCTCACCCTGTTTGATGGTGTCCCGTTCCCGTGGATCGCCGTGGCGGTCGGCATCGTGGGAATGGCGTCGGTCATGTTCTCGGGCATGCCCTCGATGGTGCGGGCCCGCTTTGGCACGCCCACCATCGGACGCACCTGGATGGTGGGCGAACTGGGGGATGTGACCGAGGCCGTGGATCCCGAGGGCACCGTTCGGGTTCAGGGCGCGCTGTGGAAGGCCCGGGCCAACCGCTCCACCCCGCTGGCGGTAGGGGATCGAGCCCGGGTGGTCGAGGTGGACGGCCTGCTGTTGGAGGTGGAGCCGGAAGCGGGCGGCGCCAAGGACTACCGGGAGATGCGCAAGCGCTGATCCGGGGCTGGTGGTGCGGGCGGGCCGCCCCATGACCGGCGACCGCTTTGGCCCGGGGTGGCCGAAATCGTTGATTCTTTGCCTGTTGACTTTCGGACGACGGGTCGGCTTACCTACAGTCGTAAGCCTAATCACCAGCGAGCTCATCGGGGGAAGAGCGTGAGCATTCAGTTGTCGCCGGTTGCCTGGCAGTTGCAGGCCGCCTGTCGTGGTCCACAGTCCGAGGTTTTCTTTCCACCGAGTCAGTCGGAGCGCAAGCACGATCGTCTCGAGCGGGAACGTCGTGCCAAGGCTATTTGTGGGATCTGTCCGGTTCGATCCGATTGCCTGAGCTATGCGATGGAAATTCGCGAGTCGCATGGAATCTGGGGTGGACTCAGTGAGTCTGAGCGCAAGTCGATGATGGAGCGTCAATTGGCCGCCAGCTGACGCCGGTGGGGCCGCCGCCGGCGATTTAGGTGTTGATGGGGTGCCCGTTGGCAACCGCGTCGAGGCGGGGCCCACGAATGCGTAGATCGTCACGTCGTCGGGTGAGGCCACGTTCGTCGAACAGGCCCAACAGCGCCAGGGTGGGTTTGCGGGAGCTGTCGAGCGCATCGCGCACCTCGGCCACGGTGATGCCGTCTGGATGGGCGGAGAGTTCGGTGGCAAGGCGGCGGGCCGCCTCGCCGATCGCTTCGGCCGACCACCACACCTCGCCCACCTTGACGAGTCGTCCGTCGGCCACCCAGCTGCGCAGGGCAGCCGGGTCGATGCCCGATGGGGGAGGTGGATCGAACCCCCCGGCCGCCACCTCGTCGAGCCATGGGTGATGCAGCACGGTGCCCGGGAGCACCAGGCGATCGTCACGCACTTCGAGGTGGTCGCCGTTCCGGCCCAGCGAATCGGCCAACACCCGGTCGTGCCCGGAGAGTTCGGCCAGCGCCAGCCCGACGGCTCCTGCCGACTCCACCCGGGCAACCAGTGCACGCTCGGCCTCCACGCGGACATCGATGTCCACCAGCCAGTCGCCGAGGTCGGGTGCACGGTCGCAGCCGGTCAGTCGACGAAAGTCCCGGGAGCTCACCCAGCCTCGGTCGGAGATCACCCGTTGAGGATCGGCGCTGGGGAGGGCCACCGCTGCGCGCCGCTGTGGGTCCACCTCCAAAATGGTGCCGCCGCCCATCGTCTCGCCACGGCCACTCTCACGCAGTACGTAGTGGTCGCCGGGTGCCAGCGGAAGCGGCCGAGGCAGGTGGAGGCGAAGGAACCCTTGGTCACCCGGTTCGATTGCGTCGGAGCCAAGCACCCGCACGCGTACCGGCCACTCGCCGGAGCCCAGGTGCAGCACGTGGGCTCCGCGGCGGGACAGCTCATGGTCGAGGTCGCCCAGCACGCTGACCGAAGCGTCCACCATGGTCGTTGGCCACCAGTCATCGGGCCTCACCACCGCGATGCCGCGTCCGACCTGGCTGCGGGCAACTCCGCTGAGTGCCATGGCGTAGCGGTTACCCGGATCGGCCCGGTCGACCGCTGCATGATCGGAGTGGAGCTCGCGGATGCGTGCCGTCCCTCCACCGGGTTGCAGCTCGATCGTGTCACCCACCTCGAGTGCCGTCCCGGTAAGTGACCCGGCGACGACGGTGCCCGCCCCGGCGGCCGTGAATGCCCGGTCCACCCAGAGTCGGGTTCGGCCGGCGCCGGCTCGGCCGGCCTGGTTGCCCTTCTCAATCCGCTCGACGAGGGTGTCCAAGGCCTGGCGCAGCGTGTCCAGACCCCGCCCCGACACCGAGTCGACGACGATGGGGTCGGCGTCGGCGAGCGGTGAGCCCTCGAGCAGCACGAGGGTTTCCAAGGTTGCATCATCGAGTCGGTCGGCGCTGACGAGGTCGGCCTTCGTGATGACCACCACACCTTCATGCACGCCGAGTAGTTCGAGGAGCCGCAAGTGCTCGATGCTCTGTGCCCGAGGGCCCTCCAGCGCATCGACCACGAAGATCGCCCCGGACACAGCGCCGGCGCCGGCCAGCATGTTCTTCAGAAACCTGACGTGGCCGGGAACGTCGACCAGATGCACCCGGTGACCCGATGGCAGCGGGGCCACGGCGAAGCCCAGATCGATCGTCAGCCCGCGCTCCCGCTCGGTGGCGAGCGTGTCTGGATCGACGCCGGTGAGGGCGCGTACCAGGGTGGACTTTCCGTGGTCGACGTGGCCTGCCGTGCCGAGCACCGTCATGGTGTGTCCGGGCCTGTGGCGGAGGCCGTGGTGGTCCGGTTGCCGGCGTTCATGCCCGCGTGAGGTCGAGCAGCCGGGCCAGCGCAGCCGTAACAGGAGCGTCCTGGTCGGAAAAAACAGTGCGCAGGTCGATCACGGTGGTTCCCTCGGCCGCCCGAGCGATCACCGGTGGCTCGGACGCCCGCAAGGCGGCCACGCGGTCACCCGGTAGCGCCAGGCCGACGGACGCGATGTCGGCGCCCGGCAGGGTTCCGCCACCGGTGGTGGCCACCGTGTCGATCATCTCGACGGACCGGTCGTTGGGGAGTTGGGTCAGGATCGAGGCTCCGCGTTGCCGCAGGGCATCGCAGGTGGTGGTGGCCAAGGACCAGAACGGCAATCCGTCCAGGTCGCGGTTGGCGTAGGCCGTGAGGGTGCGTTCGAGCATCCTCAGCGTGCCGCCGCCGCAACGAACGGCCCGCATCAGTGGGTGGCGGGCGCAGCGATCCACGAGGTCGGCACGGCCCACCAGCAACCCTGCCTGGGGCCCGCCCATCAGCTTGTCGCCGCTCACGGCCACCAGATCGGCCCCGTCCGCAAGGACCTGGGCGACCCCGGGCTCGTCGCCCAGCCAGGATGGAGGCCCCCCGGCCAACCATTGGCACCGCGCGTCCAGCAGACCAGAGCCGAGATCGGCCATCACCACCACCTCGTCCGGCGCCGCCTCTCGCGCCTGGGCCACCGAGACCGATTCGGTGAAGCCGATGATGCGGTAGTTGGACTGATGAACCTTGAGCACCATGGCCACCGGCGGATCGGCCGCACCACCGTTGGGCTCTAGGGCCGTGACGAGGTCGCCCACGTTGGTTCGGTTGGTGGTGCCCACCTCCACCAGCGTGGCGCCCGACTGGGCCAGCACGTCCGGAACCCGAAACCCCCCGCCGATCTCCACCAGTTCGCCGCGACTGACGATGACGCCCCGTTCGTTGGCCAGCGTGGCCAACGCCAACATGACAGCCGCGGCGCAGTTGTTGACCACCAGTGCGGCCTCGGCGCCGGTGAGCATGGTGGCCAGGTCGGTCACCGCCGCAGCCCGGGGGCCGCGCCCACCGTCGGCCAGGCTGAACTCCAGGTTGGTGTATCGGTCGTTGCCCGACGCCGACACCGGGGACCGCCCAAGGTTGGTGTGCAGCAACACGCCGGTGCCGTTGATCACCTCCCGGGCCTCAAGGGCCACCCGCTTGGCGACGGCCGAGTCGAGGACCCCCTCGACCTGGTCGGCGGGCACCTCGGCCACCACCCGGCGGGCCAGCCCCACCAGGGTTGGGTGGGGCAACCCGGAGCCGGCATGGGCCCGGGCCAGGCGATCGATCGAGGGCGGATGCACGCGCGGCAGGTTAGTTGTGGATTCGGTGGGGGAGGCATGGGACGTGAGTGCTGCGAGTAGCGTGGTCGCCCGTGCCTGTCGGAATGATTGCAGAGAACCCGGAGTCGGTGCCCGTGCTGGATGCGGCCACCGTCGTGCTGCTGCGGGACAGTGATGGAACCGAACCCACCGGCACTCCGGGGCCCGGCCTCGAGGTGCTGATGATGCGCCGCAACCTCGACTCGGACTTCGTGGGCGGGGCCTACGTGTTTCCGGGGGGTGCGGTGGACCCCGACGACGATCCCGTCGTCCAGCCTCGGATCGCCCATGCGTCGCTGCGGCCCGGTTGGGAACTGGCCCCGAGGGTGGCAGCGGTTCGGGAGGCGTTCGAAGAGGCAGGGTTGCTGCTGGCCCGACGCAGCCATCAAGAGCACACCGTGTCGCTGCAGGAACCCGAGGCGGCTCGGCTGATCGACGGGCTGATTCCCGGAGCGGCCCCGTCGAGCACCCCGTCGTGGCGTGAGTTGATCGACTCGGGCTCGGCCAACATGGGTCAGCTGTGCGTGGCCGAAGACCTGGTGTTGCAGGTCGACCGGCTGATGCCCTTGTCGCGCTGGACCACCCCGCTGGGTGCCAACCGCCGATACGACACGCGCTTCTACGTGGCGTTGGCGCCGCCCCGCCAGGTGGCGTTGCATGACGATGTCGAGCTGGTGTCGACCCGTTGGGTGGCACCGGCGCAGGCTTTGGCGGAGGCGGCCGCGGGCACGATCACCATGATCTTCCCAACCGTGGTCACCATGCACTGGTTGAACCGGTTTACAACCGCCACCGAAGCCTTGGTGGCGTTGGATGGGCGTGATGACCCGACGGCCGTGACGCCGGAACTCATCACCGAGGGCAAGCGCCTGGTGATTCGGCTGCCCGATGGCAGCCGCTTCGATGCGGAAACCGCCGCCCCGCTGGACTGACCGGGTCTCGGCGTCAGCCGATCTGAACGGCGGTCTCGCTGGGGACGGGCTGGGCAATGTGGGCGGTGCAGCTCGTCATCTCGATGGGGGGTGACACCTCGGTGGCAATGAGCCGGGCCAGGGCACCGAACGCCAGTGCTGCCGGTCCCGCCCCGATTGCGGGGTCGTTGCCGGAGCCCGGGCGGGTGGCGCCGAGTTGCAGCGCGACGGGCTTGCCGTCGTCGCCGCCGGTCGCCACCGCCTGCTCGATGGGGATCTTCCCCAGGAGGGGGACGCCTGCCTCGTGGGCCAGATAGTCGCCGCCACCCGACCCGAAGATCTCGTGGACCGACCCGTCGGGGGCCACGTAGTGCGACAGGTTTTCCACCACTCCGATCACGCGCAGATAGTTCTTGCGAGCCATCGACACGGCCCGACGGGCCACCCTGCTTGCCGCCACCGATGGGGTGGTCACCACGAGCAGTTCGGCACGAGGCAGCAGTCGGGCCAGGCCCATCTGCACATCGCCGGTACCTGGAGGCAGGTCCACCAGCAGGTAGTCCAGGTCGCCCCAGGCGACGTCCTCCAAGAAGTGCTGCACGGCTCGTTGCAACATCAGCCCGCGCCACATCAAGGCCACCGATTCGTCGTCCACCAGGAACCCCATCGAGACCGCCTCGATGCGGCCCGGCGACGATCCCACACCGGGGCTGGAAATGCCGGGGATTGAAATGCCGTGTGGCCGGATCTTGGCGGACGAGGAAACCTCGCTGTCGTGGTTGTCGCCGCCGGTGGGTGCGGCATCCTCGGCGGCCTCGAGGCGTCCATCGATGCCCAGCATCCGAGGAATGGAAAACCCCCAGATGTCCGCATCGACCACACCGACGGTGAAGCCTCGTCCGGCCAGGGCGACGGCCAGGTTTGCGGTCACCGACGACTTGCCGACACCGCCCTTGCCCGAGGCCACCAGGATGGCCCGGGTCTGCTCGCCAAACAGGTCGTCCGGTGCCCGCTCGACGGCCCGCTTGCGGGCGATGGCCATGGCGGCAGCCTTCTCGTCCTGGGTCATCTCCGCCCAGTTGATGCGCACCTCGGCGACCCCGGGCAGCGAACCGACCCGTTCGATGATGTCCCTGCGCAGCTGCGCCCGAAGGGGACAACCGGCTGTGGTGAGCGCCAGTGTGACCACGACCACCGCACCATCGGACGTGCCACCCGAACCCCGGTCGGGCCCGCTGTCGGTGCGGCTCAACACGATGCGTGACACCCGCTTGGGGAGCTGCTCCGGTGATGCGACCACCACGTCACGCGCCATGCCGAGCTCAACGATGTCGGCCCCCAACTCCGGGTCGATCACGTGGGTGAGCATGGCCATAACCTCGTCTTCGGAGGGCGCTGGGAGAGGGGCCGGAGTCGCCATGACCACATTCTACTGGCGGTGGCCGTGTAAACTGGAGTCGTGAAGTCCGACCAATTGGCGATGTTCAAAGCGCTCGGCGACAACACCCGATACGCCATCTATCTGGAGCTGGCGCGTTCGCCGTCACCCCGCTCCACCTCGGACGTGGCCAAGCTGCTCGATCTGCACCCCAATACGGTGCGCCCCCACCTGGAACGCATGCGCGAGCTCGGATTGTTGCAGGTGCGACCTCGAACCAGCGGTGGCGTGGGCCGTCCTCAGCACCTGTACTCCCTGGCCGCGGACGCCCCCAGCCTGGGTTTGGAACCGCCGGTGTATCCGGCGATTGCGGGCATGCTGCTGGCGCTGGCATCCGAGGCGGGCCTGTCGGGCGAGGATGCCGCCGAGGTCGGTCGGTCTCATGGACGCACGCTGGCGTCGGGCCGGCACGGTGACGCCCTGGAGGCCACCAAGGCGCTGCTGAGCGACTGGGGATTCGACCCCGAAGTCGTGGCGGCCGAGGACGATGCAAGCTGGATTTGGTTCGGGCATTGCCCGTTCTCCGAGCTGGCCGAGGCCAACCCAGAGTTGGTGTGCTCGCTGCACCGCGGCCTCATCGAAGGGCTGCTCGAGGCGCGCGGTGATGACGTCCCCGTCGACTTTCACGATCGAACCGCCCGCCAACCCTGCTGTGTCGTGCTCGACGTCCCCCAAACCGAACAGGTGTCGATCGACGCGTAGGCCCGACCCAGGCCTCCACCCACCGCATAACCTCCTCCCCTCAGCACGACCGGGGGATACAGATGAGCAGCGACGTCACGGTGTTGATGGCCAACCTGTCGGGGCAGCACTTCATCGATGGGGTTCTGGTGGCGGGTGAGGGACCGACGACGCCGGTGATCGATCCGGCCACCGAGCAGATCTGCGCCGTCTTTGCCGAGGCAACGACCGCCGAGATCGACACCGCCGTTGCTGCCGCGATGCGGGCCCAACGGGCCTGGTGGGCGCTCAGTGCATTGGAACGCACCGAGGCATTGCACGAGGTGGCCACCGCACTGGCCGAGGTTGCCCCCTTGGTGGGCGAGGTGATGACCCGCGAGATGGGCAAGCCCTTTGTGGAGTCCAACTGGGAGGGCGGAACGTCGGCATCGTCCCTTCGCTACTACGCCGAGTTGGCCCGCCACGATCAAGGCAGGGTGGCCGGTGCTGCGCTGCCGGGGCAGACCCACCTGACCCTGAAGGAACCGTTGGGCACGGTGGTTTCAATCGTGCCATTCAACTTTCCGGTGTTGTTGTTCGGCTGGCAGGCCGCCGCGTCGTTGGCTGCGGGCAACGCCGTGATCGTCAAGCCATCCGAACTGACGCCCATGACGCTGCTGGCCCTGATGGAGGCGTTTTCGGTGCTTCCGCCGGGTTTGGTGCAGGTGCTCACCGGAGGCGCCGAGGTGGGGGCGGCGCTCGTCGGTCACCCCGACACCCATGCGGTTGCGTTCACGGGCAGTGTCACGGCCGCCCAGGCCGTTGCCCGAACCGCCGCGGAGCGCTTCAAGCCGGTGCTGATCGAGGCGTCAGGCAACGATCCGTTCATCGTGATGCCGTCGGCTCCCATCGACATGGTGGCCCGTGGTGCGGCCTTTGCGGCCTTCCTCAACTGTGGACAGGTGTGCACCTCGGCCGAGCGGTTCTATGTGCACGATGACGTTTTCGACGAGTTCGTCGAGGGCCTGGTCATCGAAGCTCGATCGCTGCGGTTGGGCAGTGGGCTCGAGCGGGTGGACCTGGGCCCGATGGCGTCCGAGGGTGAGCGGCAACGTGTGGAGGCCATCGTGGCCCGAGCGGTTGAACAGGGCGCCGCCGTGCTGTGCGGCGGCAAGCGGCCCGAGGCGTTTCCCACCGGCTGGTTCTACGAGCCGACCGTGTTGGAGGTGACCCACGAGATGGACCTGATGCACGGCGAGACCTTCGGGCCGCTGGCGCCCGTGTGCCGGGTGAGCAGCCTGGACGAGGCGATTGCACTGGCCAACGATTCCGAGGTGGGGCTGGGGGCCAACATCTATACCGAGGACCTTGCCGAGGCCTTCCGGGCGGTGCACGAACTGGAAACCGGCATTGTCTGGGTGAACACACCGCTGAACGACAACGACGCCGTCGCCTTCGGCGGTCGTAAGCTCACTGGAAGCGGACGCGAGTTGGGCATCGAGGGCCTGGAGCAGTTTCGCCGCTCGAAGATGGTGATGATCGCGCCGGAGGCCCGGCCCGACCCCGAATGGTTCCCCTATGCCGATGAGGACGCGTTTCCCGGGTAGGTCTCGGCCAGACCCACGGGAGCACGGTGGCCGGTTGAGCCACGCGACGGTGGGCCGTCGTGTCGAGTTTGCGACGGCGACCGAACTCGCGGGGATCGGACTCGGTAGCCTGGGCTGCACCTGCCCGTGACCGCACGGCACCTGGTCGCTACCATGGCACCACGCGGGCCCGCCGATCCTTGGGAGTCGACACATGATCACGCTTACCGACAACGCAGCCGAGAAGGTTCAACAGCTCATCGAGGCGGAGGGCGATGACGGTTTGGCCCTGCGCGTGGCCGTCAGGCCCGGCGGC
Organism: Candidatus Microthrix parvicella Bio17-1; assembly: GCF_000299415.1. Classification (NCBI taxonomy): domain Bacteria; kingdom Bacillati; phylum Actinomycetota; class Acidimicrobiia; order Acidimicrobiales; family Microthrixaceae; genus Candidatus Neomicrothrix; species Candidatus Neomicrothrix parvicella. The sequence continues at coordinate 18,687 of NZ_AMPG01000004.1, read as the reverse complement.
TGTTCCGGCTTCTCCTACGAGATGTTCTTCGACTCTGAGACCGACGCCGAGGATGTCTCCAAGGCCTACGGCTCGATCAAGGTCGTGAGCGACCCCTCCTCTGCAGAGATGCTCGACGGCGCCACACTTGATTACAAGGACGGCATGGAGAGCGGCTTCGCCATCACCAACCCCAACGCGCAGCGCACCTGCGGCTGCGGCTCGTCCTTCAGCTGAGCGACCGCCGCATCCGACGACCTCCGGCACCGCTGTGAGTTTGGTCAGGCTGACCGTCGACGGACGCGAAATCGAGGTTCCCGCAGGAACTCCAACGTTGTTGGACGCACTCCGTGACGTCGCCGGTGTGACCTCGGCCAAAGACGGGTGCAGTCCTCAAGGCCAATGCGGTTGTTGCACCGTGCTGGTGGACGGCGCCCCGAGGGTGGCCTGCGTGACGCCGGTGCGGCGCCTTGCCGGACGCTGGATCACCACGTTTGACGGGCTTGACCCCGAACGGCGTCGGCTGTGGACCGAGGCCTTTCTTGCCACCGGGGCTTCCCAATGCGGGTTTTGTACCCCTGGCATCGTGTGCCGCCTGGAGGGACTGGCGATCAAAACGGCCAACCGGGCCACCACCGTGGCGACTGGTTCGGAGGCTTCGCCCGAGCCGGCCGACCCACTGGGCCCGACCGGGGCGCCCGGGCTCTCCGCACCCGTTGTCCATCGGGCATTAGCGGCCCACTTGTGCCGCTGCACGGGCTGGCAGACCATCACCGAGGCGGCGGTGGGGCTCGGCGAACTGACGGCGCCCGATCGGGACGCCGATGCCGTCACGAGGGCCTCGTTCCGGGCCGTCATCGAAGGTGGAAGTGCCCAGTCCGTTGGAGCAACCGTCGTTGCCGGGTCGGCTGGGTTTGCCGCCGACACGGCGCCCGAAGGTGCTCGGGTGGTCGTCCCCGACGGCGATGGCGGGTGGACGGTGGCAGCCACCCTGGCCGAGGCACGGATGGCCTCAGGCAAGGTACAGGGACGGCGTTCAACCGTCGTGGCCGAGCCGCCGTTGGAGGTGCCCGACGGCGACTGGGCGGTGCGCCTGGCGACCTCGTGGATCGAGCCCGCCTACCTGGAAACCGATGCCTCGTGGTGCGTGCCAGGCGGCGAACCCGCCACCCCGCTGGCCAACGGCGGCGCCTTCGGCGGCAAGGTTGAAGGCTCCGATGAGAACGACGTCGCCAAGGTGGCGCGCGAGTGGGCCGACCGCCTGGGAGAGCCGGTGCGGGTGCTGTTCAGCCGGGAGGACGTGGTGCGGCGCGGCGCCAAGCGGCCTCCCATCGCCGCGGGACTGCGCGCCGACGGCAGTGGCCGTGTGCTGGTCGGGTGGTCGGGTGGGGCCGACGTCGCCCCGGTGATCGAACGAATCGTGTCGGTGCTGCCGGATGTTGACGTCGAGGTGGTGCCCGTTCTCGGGCCCCCCACCTCGGCGGAGTTGCGCGGCGCCGGATGGGCAGAGGCGCAGGTGCTGGCAGTGGCGCTCGCCGAAACCCGGCCCGACGAGGTGAACGTCATCGGGCCCGAGGGTGGCCGCGCCCGAATCACGGCCTTCGGGCCCGAAGGCATCGATGTCACCGTCTCGGCAGGCGCACCACTGGACGCCGTGGTGCTGCGCTCGTACGTCATCGGTGCCGTCCACGCCGGGTTGTCCTGGGTGGCCTCCGAGGGCCTGGCAGTCGATGCCGAAGGGATCCCGCAGGATCTCACCGTCAGGTCGTTCGGCATTCTGAAGGCTTCGGAGCTGCCGCAGGTGACCGTCACGATCGACCACGATGTGGCAACCGATCCAGCCGTGCCAGTCGGCGGCGCGGTCTTTGCCGCGACTGCGGCGGCCGCATGGTCGGCGGGCGGATGGGCCCCTGCCTGGCCGCTTGGGTCGCTCCCGTGGACGTGCCGACCATGATGCGGAGATGACCCACAACCAGGACGGGCCTGCGGGCGTGCACGTGCCTGACGCACCCGCCCGCAACGGGGGCCGGGCGCTGGTCAACATGTGCGCCCGTTTGGCCGATGCCCACGGCTGGCGCATGCAGGCCGGTGGTGGCGACTGGGTGGTGCGCCTGACCGACCGGGCGGGCCACCGGGTTGGCATGTACGGCTACTCGTTCGACGCCAACCCGTCGGCGGTTGCCCTGATCTGCGATGACAAGGTGGCCACGGCAGATCTGCTCGGTCGCGTCGGCCTGCCGATGGTTCCTCACGAGTTGGTGATCGAGCCGAGCTTCGCGTCCTGGGTGGGCCAGAACTCGGTCGGCGAACGCCTGGACCAGATCATTGATCGTTTCGGGTGGCCCCTGGTGGTCAAACCAAACGATGGCACCGGTGGCGCCAACGTGCAACGCGCCGCGGAACGATCGGCCGCCGAGTCTGCGCTGACCGCCATCCTCGCCCGCCACCGTGGCGCTGCGGTGGGCCCCTGGCGTGAGGTCACCGCCGAGCATCGCGTGGTGGTGGTCGACGGAGCAGCACCGCTGATCTATCGCAAAGATCGCCCCAACGTGGTTGGTGATGGACGATCGGCGGTTGTGGAATTGGTGGCTCAGTCGGTGGTGGCCGGCGACGTGACGCCCGACGTTGTGCGCGACTGGCTCGATACTCACGATCCGACGTTGCTGGCCCACGTTCCCGTCGCCGGAGAGGTCACCCACCTTGGCCTTCGTCACAATCTGGGGGCCGGATCCTCGCCGGTGTTGGTGCGTCCGGGCCCGGAAGCCGAATCGCTGGCCGCTCTGGGTCTTGGGGCCGCCGCTGAGCTGGGCGCGGTGTTCTGCTCGGTCGACATCGTGGATTCCAGTGCCGGGCGGGAAGTGCTCGAGGTCAACTCGGGCGTCATGTTGGAACGCCTGGCGGCGGAATCATCGGAATGGTGGGCGCGTGCCGAGTCGGTCTACGAGGCGGCCTTGTTGCTGACCCTTGACCCTTGAACCACGTCCCTTGAGAAGATGTATGTGACAGCCTGAGGGGCATGAGCGCAGATCCGATTGGGCCGTATTCACCGTGGGTTGAGGCGGGGGAGTGGGTGGTGACCTCCGGACAGATCGGCCTGGTGGACAACGTCATGGTGGATGGCCTCGGCCCCCAGTGCGATGCGGCCCTGGCCAACCTGGGCCTTCGCCTGGCCGAGGCGGGACTCAAGCCGACCGATGTGATGAAAACCACCGTGTTCATGGTGTCGATGGACGATTACGGGGTGATCAACGAGCACTACGTCGCCTTCTTTGGAGCCCACCGTCCAGCCCGCTCGGCCGTCGCCGTGTCGGCCTTGCCGGCAGGCGCACTGATGGAGATCGAGGCGTGGGCCTACCGGCCCGTCGTCGACAGCGAACGCCAGGAGGCCGTGCTGTAGCGATGCGAGGCCTGGCCGCTCACGTTCAGTTGCACGTGTCGTGGTGAAGGTAGGCTGAGCTCCATGGTTGGTGCAGTCATCATCGTGATCGTTCTGTTGGTGGTCATCCCCGTGCTGGTGCTGGCGTCCAGTCCGCTCATCGCAGCGGCCTTCGGTCAGACACTGACCGTTGACGGCGAGGTCCGCAACGAGGGCTCCGAGTTGATCGAGCTCAACAAGTAACTCACCGAAATCAGTCGGCTCGTCCGAACCGGTAACCCACCGAGCGCACCGTCTGGATCATCCTTGCGTGCTCCTCGCCCAGCTTGGAACGCAGCCGTCGGATGTGTACGTCCACCGTGCGGGCGCCGCCGAAGTAGTCGTATCCCCACACCTGGCTGAGGAGCACCTCGCGGCTGTGCACCTTCTCGGGGCGCTCGGCCAGAAATCGAAGCAGTTCGTACTCCATGTAGGTGAGGTCCAACGCACGGTCGGCGATGCGCGCCTGGTAACTCTCCGTGTTCAGCACCAGCGGGCCGCAGTGCACCAGGTCGGTAACGTCGGGACCGGCCGTGGAACGTCCGATGGGCGAGCCTGTCGAGACCGCCAGCAGATGAGTCAGACGGGCCTCCAACTCGGTTGGGTGAAACGGGGTGAGGCAGAAGTCGGCGAACAGCTCGTCGCGTCCGGCCAGCTCACCCAGCCGGTTTCCCCGGACCAGTACCACGACCGCCGACACGGGGGGGTCGCGACGCGTCAACGCTTCGAGCACTGGCCAAGCCGGGTCACGTTCGTTGGCCATTGTCTCATCGTCGACCGCACGGGGGTCGCCGTCCCCAAGGCTCACGATGGCTCCCGACGGCGTGCCGGCAGCATTACGTGCCGCCAAGTCGTCGGCCACCGTCACCCAACGCAGGCCGGCGAAATCCAACAGTCGTGCCAGCTCGGGGGAAGGTGCCGGGTGCACCAACAGTTCACCGGACGGGTGGGTCATGAGGGGCGCCCGTCGGGCGGCCGACTCGACGGTTCGCTCACCACCCGGTCACCAGGCCCTGAGGTAGCGATCGAGTTCGAACTGGCTGACGTGGGCCTTGTAGTCGGCCCACTCGGAGTACTTGTTGCGCACGAACCATTCGAAGATGTGTGGGCCCAGTGTGTCCTGAACCAACTGCGACGATTCCATGTCTTCCAACGCCTGGGCCAGCGACCGGGGGAGCGTGCCGATACCGAGGGCCGACCGTTCCGCATCGGAGAGCCGGTGCAGGTTGTCGGGAGCCTCCGGTGGCAGCTCGTAGCCCTCCCGCACCCCCTTCATGCCGGCGGCAAGGATGAGGGCGAAGGCCAAATACGGGTTGCATGCGGGGTCGGGTGCCCGGTATTCCACCCGGGTGGACACGTGCTTGCCCGCCTTGTGGCGCGGGATGCGCACCAGCGCCGAGCGGTTGTTGCGGGCCCAGCTGATCGTGTTGGGTGCCTCGAAACCGGGCACAAGCCGCTTGTAGCTGTTCACCAACTGGTTGGTCACTGCGGTGATCTCCGATGCGTGGCGCAGCAGTCCGGCCACGAAGGCCCGGCCCACCTCCGACAGGCCGTACTGGTCGTCGGGATCGTGAAAGGCGTTGGTGTCGTCTTGAAACAGCGACATGTGGGTATGCATGCCGGAGCCCTGTTGACCGGAGAGCGGCTTTGGCATGAAGGTGGCGTGCACGCCCTCCACGTGGGCCTCCTCCCGAACCACCATGCGCAGCGTCATGATGTTGTCGGCCATCGAGAGGCCGTCGTCCCAGGTGAGGTCGATTTCGTGCTGGCTGTTGCCGTCCTCGTGGAACGAGTACTCCACGGGGATCGCCATCGCCTCCAGGCGGCCGATGGTGCGGCGCCGAAGGTCGGAGGCCACTTCGCTGATCGTGAGATCGAAGTAGCTGGCCTCGTCCAGCGGCTGCGGCTGGTGACCAGGGTCGCCCGAGGCGAAGTAGAAGAACTCCACCTCGGGAGCGCACATGAACTCGTACCCCTCAGCGCGGGTTTCGGCCATCACACGACGCAGGACCGCCCTTGGGTCGCCGGAGAATGGTTCGCCGTCGAGGGTTTCAATGTCACAGAACATGGCGGCGGTGGCAGGACCGCCGTCCTCGCCACCCCGGAGCACCCCGAAACTCGACGGGTCGGGGCGGGCCAACACGTCGCTCTCGTACACGCGGGAGAACCCGTCGATCGCCGACCCGTCGAACTGGAGGCCCTCCTCGAAGACGATCTCCAGCTCGACCGGCGAGATGGCCACCGACTTCATGTGGCCCAGCACGTCGCAGAACCACAGTCGGATCAGCCGAATGCCACGCTCCTCGACGGTGCGCAGGACGTAATTGCTGTGCGTCGGGCCGTTCATGGTGCCCAGTTCACCACGTCGATGGGTTGATTCCACCCGATTTGAGGCTCGGAGGCCATCTGTTCACATTCCCGTGACATTTGCGCAATGCCGGCGAAACCCGGCGAACGCATGCTGAGGCCCTGCCATCCCCCGGCGCGTCGAGCGCCGCCAACTTGAGGAGTCACCATGGCCTACCGCGCCGAGTACATCTGGATCGACGGCACCGAGCCCGTGCCGCTGATGCGTTCCAAGACCAAGATCCTCCCCGATGGTGCCGAGGTGGGCGTGTGGGGCTTTGACGGTTCCTCGACCAACCAGGCTCAGGGGGCCAACAGCGATTGCGTGCTCAGCCCGGTGTTCATCACCCCCGACCCGATCCGGGGCGGCGACGACAAGCTGGTGCTGTGCGAGGTGCTGGTGCCCGACACGATGCAGCCGCACCCGACCAACAGGCGGGCGGCCGCAGTCGAGATGGCCAAGAGCTACGCCGACCAGGAGCCGTGGTTCGGCATGGAGCAGGAGTACACGTTCTTCGAGGAGGGCCGACCGATGGGGTGGCCACGAGCCGGGTACTACTACCCCGCCCCCCAGGGTCCTTATTACTGCGGGGTGGGTGCGATCGAGATCGCCGGTCGCCAGATCGTGGAGGCTCACACCGATGCCTGCCTGGCCGCCGGCCTGGCCATCTCGGGCACCAATGCCGAGGTGATGCTGGGCCAGTGGGAGTTTCAGATCGGCCCGGTGGGCACCGTTGAGGTTGGCGATCACATGTGGATGGCCCGCTACCTGCTGTACCGGATCGCCGAGGACTTCAACGTCAACGCGTCGATCTCGGCCAAGCCGATCGAGGGCGACTGGAACGGCGCCGGTTGCCACACCAACTTCTCCACCAAGGCCATGCGGGAGGGCTACGACGCGGTCATCGCCGCATGTGAATCGCTCGGTGCTCCCGGCAAGATCGAGGAGCACCTGGCCGCCTACGGCCACGGCTACGAGGATCGACTCACCGGCGACCACGAGACCGCCCACTACTCGGAGTACCGCTACGGCGTCTCCGACCGTGGCGCTTCGGTACGCATCCCGTGGCAGGTGGCTCAAGACCAGAAGGGCTACATCGAGGATCGCCGCCCCAACGCCAACATCGATCCCTACGAGGTGGCGGCGTTGATGACCAACACCGTCTGTTCCGATTGGTCCAAGCGGTAGTTGAGCCTGCCGGTGCAGCCTGGTTGCGTGTGGGCACATTGATGGCGCGAGGGCGCTCGGTAGTGTCGGATCATGTCCACGCTGCGCGTCGCCCTCGGCCAAATGAACCCGCACGTGGGCAATCTGGCGGGCAACGTGGCCCGGCTGGGCGAGTTGTACGACCAGGCCGAAGCCGCGGGATGCGACCTGGTGGCGTTTCCCGAGTTGGCCGTGCCCGGATATCCCTCCGAGGATCTGCTGATCCGGCGGGGCTTTCTTGAGGACAACGTCGAGGCGCTCGATCGTGTGGTTGCACGAACCGGTAGGTGCGTGGCACTGCTCGGTTACGCCGACGATCACCTGGCGGTCGACTCGGTCGGCGGTATCCGCACGGCCAACACCGTGGCGGTCGCGGCAGGTGGCAAGGTCCATGGCCGCTATCAAAAGCAGCGCCTGCCCAACTACGGCGTATTTGACGAGGACCGCTACTTCACGGCGGGGCCTGAGGACCAGCCGCTGTTCTCCATCGGCGGGCTGGTGGTCGGCGTGTCGATCTGCGAGGACATCTGGTACGTCGACGGTCCGCCCACCCAGCAGTCGGCGGCGGGTGCCGACGTGCTCATCAGCCTGAACGCCTCGCCGTATCAGGAGGACAGGTTGGAGCTGCGGGAGCAGCTTTTGTCCGACCGTGCCCGAAGCGCAGGAGTCCCGGTGGCCTATGTCAACCAGGTCGGGGCCCAGGACGAACTGATTTTCGACGGTGGGTCCATGGTGGTCGACCGCCACGGCGAGGTGTTGGCAAGGGCGCCGCAGTTTGTCGACGACCTGATGATCGTCGATCTGGAGCTGGACCCTCGTGGGCTGGAGGTGGCGCTGCCCTTGGTGACGATCGAACCACACGATGTCGCGATGCCCAGCGCTCCCAACCACACCGCTCGTTCCGTCATCGACCCACCCATGGTTGCACTCGCCCTGCCGCCGGACGCCGAGGTGTGGGAGGCGCTGCGCCTCGGTTTGGCCGACTACTTCGCAAAGGGCGGGTTCACCGACGCCTGCCTCGGGCTCTCAGGGGGCATCGACTCGGCGCTGGTGGCCGTGTTGGCCGCTGACGCGCTTGGCCCCGAGCGCGTGCACGCCGTATCGATGCCGTCACAGCACTCCTCCAATCACAGCCGCGACGATGCTGAGGTGCTGGCGGCCACCTTGGGGCTCGACTACCGCACCGTGGCCATCGCCGACATGTACCACTCGTTCATGGACGGCCTGGCGGGCAGCTTCGGGGCAGCCGAGGCAGATCTGACCGAGGAGAACCTCCAGGCCCGCATTCGGGGCACCCTGGTGATGGCGCTGTGCAACAAGTTCGGGTGGCTTGCACTGGCCACCGGCAACAAGTCGGAGTTCGCCGTCGGCTACTCGACGCTCTACGGCGACAGCAATGGGGCCCTTGCACCAATCGGCGATGTCTACAAGACCCGGGTGTTTCGGCTGGCACGGTGGCGCAACCAGTTGGCGATCGAGCGGGGTGAAACACCGCCCATACCCGAGCACACCATCAGCAAGGCGCCGTCGGCCGAGCTTCGGCCCGACCAGCGCGACGACCAAAGCCTGCCCGCCTACGACCAGCTCGACCCTGTGTTGGAGCGGTACGTCGACAACGACTTCACCGTGGAGGAGTTGCTCGCCTCCGGTGCCGATCCCGAGTTGGCCCGGTGGGTGGCCCGCCTGGTTGATCGCAACGAGTTCAAGCGTCGGCAGACCCCGTTTGCGCTGCGGGTCACCAAGAAGGCCTTCGGCCGCGACCGGCGTATGCCGCTGACCAACGCCTACTCCGAGGTCCGCTGGGCCACCGACGAGGTGGCCGAGGGTTGATAGGCGTTGGCGGAATCGTGGGAGTAGGTGTCTCTCGGGGCGGGTAGGTTGGTGCGAAACGCAATTACTGCGCGGGACGGTGCCTTGGGTGTTGACCCGGGTTCCTCCGTGAGCAAAGGGGATCGCGACCCGCTCCATCCTGCATCGGGCCCGGCGTACCCTGGGCAAATCGACGGATCGGTCTGGACTGCGGACGAGCTGATGGGGATGAGCCCCGACGAGCGGCGCAGCATCTTCAAGCAATGTATGGCGAAGGATATCTCCGAGGTGCCGCCTGAGCTTCTGGAAGAGGCTCGGTCAGACATCCGACGCCACATTGCTGCCTCGGAGGCAGTATCGGCTGACGGTTGACACCATGCGATACACGGTTCGGGTTGATTCCAGCTTCTTCGAGTAACTGGATGCCCAGCTGCCGGCAGAACGTGGCCCCGAAGGCGAACTCTGTGCCGCCGACTTCTTGTTGGTTGACCTACCTCAGATTGCTGAATCGTTTGCTGTGGACTTCGAGCGACTCATTCAACCCATCCCCGGGCGACCGGACTACCGGTCGTTGGTAGCCGCTGGCTCTCGTCCCGCGGGTTCTGGTGACAGGTCAGTTGAAGGGCGAGGTGGTCACGCTGATGAGCGTGAGGTTCGACCTTTCGGCCGAATGGTGAGGGTTCTGCCGCGTAGGGCCTCGCGGCCCCGCAGGGTGCCACCGGTTGGTACCACTCGGTACCGCCTGTAGCCGGCCATGACGTTGAGGCTGAGTGCTGAGGAGCCACATTCGGCGGCTTGCCGACATGTGAACGAGCCCGAGGTGGTGTTCCTCGACCTGGAGGATGTGCTCGCTGCGGGAAGGGCGGCGCTTGGTCATGAGCCGGACTTCCAAGGCTTCGGTCTCCTGGAGTCCGCGCTGTGGTGGCTATGACCCATGACACCGATCGTCGATCCCGAATCTCGGTACGTTTAGTTCTACCATGGACCGGAATTAACAACCCGAGAGGACTTCGACGTGGAGCGACGCTGGCGAACCAAACACAGCGGCCGTCAAAAACGGCCGTCGGCATGGCCGCAGCGCAGCGATGACCGGGTTCGAGTGTTGCTTGAATACCCGGCCCACTCCACGCCCTCGGCGATGGCCAAAGCACTCGATGACGCCGGGTATGAGACGCTGATCTGTGAAGGCACCGAGCGTTGCCCCATCGTGGCCGGCGGCGACTGTGCCCTGGTGGACGGCGCCGATGTGGTGGTCAGCGGTTTTGGAGTGACCACGTCGGACGACCGTGAACTTCCGGCGGCAATTCGAAGCCGCCATCCCGAGGTACCGCTGGTGGTCGAGTGCACCGAGCCCAGCTCCGAGCGTTACCCCGACCTGGTCGGTCCAAGCATCCACCTGCGGACACCGGTCTCGAAGTCGTCCGTCACCGCCGCCGTGAGCGCTGCTCTCGCCGAACACACGATGCCTCTCTGCTCCCCCGAACCACCGGCGACGTCCGAGTGACCGAAAGCGTGCCCCGCCCGCCGTGGCTGGGGTGAAACGGATTTGACCATCCGGGTAGGGACCTCGGGCCCTACCATCAGGACGATCGGGCACACAGACTTAAGGGAATCGTTCCATCGTGGAGTGGGAGTCATCGATCCGGAGGGATTCGGACGTGAAACTACGCGTGCACATCGGCCAGAGCGACCGCAAACGCCGATCGCCCGCGTGGTGGCCTCACCGCAGCGATGGCCGGGTTCGCGTCCTGCTGGAGTATCCGGCGAACGCCGCGCCCCCGGTGATGGTCGAGGTACTCGAAGAGGCTGGATACGAACCGCTGGTCTGTGAAGGCAGCGACGGATGCCCGATGTTGGCCGGTCGTGGATGTTCCCTCGTGGACGGTGCCGATGTTGTCGGAGGCGTAGCTGCTCTGGTCCGACCGTCACGATGTTGCTCCCGCCGCCTGGGGGGAGGGATGATGCAGGTTCGGCGAGCAGGATCCTGTGGGGTTCCAACGTGGTCGAATTCTGCAACTAGGGTTCGGCCTTGCCAGAGTGAGAAGGAGCCCCAGTGACACAGCCGGCCCGGACGCACGCATCACGCTCGTGGAGGTCCAACGTCGACCTTCGGGCAGCAGCATGGAGCATGGCCGCCGTGGTCGTGCTGTTGGTGCTCGTCTATCTGGGGAGCGGAGGGCTCAAGTGGTTTGATGCCGCCCTTGCCGGCTACCTGGTGGGCGTGGTGCTGGCCGTGTTCGCCACCGTCTACCGCTACCTCATCTGGATCCAGCGTCCCCCGACCGCGATGCTCAGCAGGCGGGGCTGGCAGTCGTTCAGGCGTTCGGGTAGCCGGGGCAAGAACGTGGTGGGCCTTGGGGGGCTGGTGGTCACCAACCTGCTCAGCCAGGGGTTCATCCGTCGCCGGTCAACCTCCCGCTGGGCTGCCCACCAGCTGGTGTTTTGGGGCTGCATTCTGGCAGCGATGGTCACCTTCCCGCTCACCTTTGGTTGGGTGCACTTCGAGTCGGTCGGGCAAACGGGCGGACGCTACGAGGCGTTCCTGTTTGGCGTCGGCAGCGGCACCTTCAAGGCTGAATCAGTCTTCGGTTTCACGATCTTCCACCTGTTGAACATCTCGGCGTTCCTGGTGATCGCCGGGGTGGTCATCTTCCTGTATCGGCGCCTTGGCGACCCGGGCGCACTGGCGGTCGAGCGCGCAGGCGACTTCGCCGCCCTGGCCGGGCTGTTCGCCGTGTCGATCACGGGCCTGTTCCTGACCGCCAGCTCGCTGTGGCTGGAGGGTCAGTACTACTCGTTCCTCAACAACCTGCACGCCCTCACCGTGATCGTCGGGTTGATGTACATCCCCTTCGGCAAGCTGTTCCACATCTTTCAACGTCCCGCCAACCTGGGCGTGAAGTTCTACCAGGATGCAGGCAGGGAGGGCGGCGGCCAAACCTGTCGAAGCTGCGAGCAGCACTTCGCCACCCAGATGCAGGTGGCCGACCTGAAGCAGATTCTGCCCGAGTTGGGCTTTGACTACTCCGACGGGGCAGGCAACAACTGGCAGGACACCTGCCCGGCCTGTCGACGAGGTCAGGTGGCGCTGGCCCAAACCGCCAGAGTGGGCGGTTTCGGATGAGGGCGCTGCTTGTGCACCCTCCGTATCCCATCTTTCTCAACCACCCGACTGGAGTGTGACAACTCAATGGCAACGAAGCCCGTCACCGATGAAGAACTGATCGAGAAGTACGGCCCGCACCTCAACCAGGCACCTCCGGGTGGCTGGAACGCCGGTCTGGACGTGGAGAAGGAAGTCAAGACCCACTGCTGCTTCTGCGGCCAACAGTGCGGTATCAAGCTGAAGGTGGCCAAGAACGAGGTCGTCGGGTTCGAGCCCTGGTACGACTTCCCGTTCAACGAAGGCAAGCTGTGCCCCAAGGGCGTGAAGCGCTACCTGCAGGGCAGCCACCCCGACCGTCTCCTCGATCCTCTGGAACGCGACCCGTCGTCGCCCGGTGGGTTCCGCAAGATCACCTGGGATCAGGCACTCGACCGAACGGTCGCCGAGATCCGTCGCATCCAGGACACCTACGGCAAGGACAGCTTTGCGATGCTGTCCGGCGTTTCGCTCACCAACGAGAAGTCGTACCTGATCGGCAAGTTCGCCCGGCTGGCGCTGCAGACCGCCAACCTCGACTACAACGGCCGGCTGTGCATGGTGTCGGCCGGTGCCGGCAACAAGAAGGCCCTCGGCATGGACCGGGCGTCGAATCCGTGGAGCGACATCCCGCTGGCCGACGTGGTGTTCGTGGCCGGCGCCAACGTTGCCGAGTGTGCGCCGATCACCACCAGCTATATCTGGCGGGCCCGCGACCGCGGCGCCAAGCTGATCGTCGCCGACCCGCGGGTCACCCCGCTGGCCCGCACGGCCGACGTGTTCCTCGGCCTCAAGCCGGGCACCGACTCGGCGCTGATGACGTCGATCCTGCATGTGCTGATCGCCAACGACTGGCTCGATCACAACTACATCGACGCTCACACCGTCGGCTTCGCCGAGGCGGCGGCAGCGGTCGCCGACGCCACCCCCGAGTGGGCGGCCGAGGTGTGCGGTGTGCCCGCCGACCGCATCATCGAAGCGGCCCGGCTGTGGGGCACGTCGGTCACCGGCATGCTGTTGCACGCCCGGGGCATCGAGCACCAGTCCAAGGGCGTCGAGAACGTGCTCAGCTGCATCAACCTGGGCCTGGCCACCGGCAAGTACGGCAAACCGGGCTGCGGGGTCACCACGATCACCGGCCAGGGCAACGGCCAGGGCGGGCGCGAGCAGGGTCACAAGTGTGACCAACTGCCCGGCAACCGCGACGTCGAGAACCCCGAACACCGCGCCTACGTGGCATCGGTGTGGGGCTGCGACGTCGACGAGATCCCAGGAAAGGGCATCACCGCCGAGGAGATCATCGAGGCGATCGACGAAGGTGAGATCAAGGGCCTGCTGTCGATCTGTTTCAACCCGGTCGTGTCGCTGCCCGACTCCAACTTCACCGCTGCAGCGCTCGACAAGCTGGAGTTCTACGGCAATATCGACTTCTTTTTGTCCGAGACCGCCCAGCACGCCGACATCGTGTTCCCGGGCTCCCTGCACGAGGAGGACGAGGGCACCGTCACCACGGTCGAGGGCCGCACGGTCAAAATCAACGCAGCCGTCGATCCGCCCGGTAACGCCCGGCGCGATTGGGAGGTTTTCGTCGAGTTGGCCAAACGCCTGGGCCGAGGCAAGTACTTCAACTACACGAACACCCAGCAGATGTTCGAGGAGATGAAGGTGGCCTCTCACGGGGGCACCGCCGACTACAACGGCATGACCTGGGATCGCATCGTCGACGAAAAGGGCATCTTCTGGCCTTGCCCCGAAGAGGGCCATCCGGGCACCCCCCGCCTCTATGAGGGCGGCAAGTTCGCGTTCCCCGACGGCAAGGCCCGCTTTCACCCGATCACCTACCGGCCACCCGCCGAGGTGGTCGACGACGAGTACCCGGTGTGGCTCACCACGGGACGGGTGATTTCGCAGTATCTCTCCGGTACTCAGACCCGCCGCATCAAACCGCTGGTGGAGCAGTACCCCGAGCCGCTGTGTGAGATGCATCCCCGCATGGCCGCCAAGGTGGGAGTGGTCGATGGCGACCTGGTGCGTGTCAGCTCCCGCCGAGGTGAAATGGTCACGCCGGCCCGAGTGGTGGAAAGCATCCGACCCGACACGGTGTTCATCCCTTATCACTGGGGTGGCAACAAGGCAGCCAATCAGTTGACCAACCGGGCCCTCGACCCGATCTCCAAGATCCCCGAGTACAAGGTGTGCGCGGTCAAAGTGGAAAAGGCCGAGGGCCACGTCGAAATCCGGGACCGCAGGGTCCACACACTTCAGGAGAAGGCCCACCGATGAGCGCATTGATCTCCGACCAGATGTTCGTCATCGACCAGAGCCGTTGCATCGGTTGTGAGTCGTGCGTGCAGGCGTGCGAGGAGTGCGGTACCCACCGGGGGCAGTCGCTGATCCACCTCGAATATCTCGACCGCGGCGCCAACACCCAGACCGCCCCGATGGTGTGCATGCACTGTGAGGACCCCACCTGTGCAGAGGTGTGCCCGGCCGACGCAATCAAACAGAACGAGGACGGCGTGGTGCAGTCGGCGTTGAAGCCGCGCTGCATCGGTTGTTCCAACTGTGTGGTCGCGTGCCCGTTCGGGGTGCCGAAGTACTTCGCCTTGCCCGATCAGATGATGAAGTGCGACATGTGTTACGACCGCACCTCGGTGGGCAAGGCGCCGATGTGTGCGTCGGTGTGCCCCAGCGAGGCCCTCTGGTTCGGCACCCCGGCCGAGTTCGAGCAGACCCGCACCGGCGAACTGCTCTTCGAGTTCCAGTTCGGCCGCCAGTTGGTGCCCACCAAGGTGGCAACCGTGGTGCACGACACCGGCCCCGGCCCCATCGACGTGATGGGTGGCCAGCCCACCGCCGGGTGGCAGGACGACCCGTTTGGATTGGAGGAGTCGTGAGCGAAGAATCGACCGACCGTCCTGCAAAGTCGGGTGCCAGCGCTGCGGGTGGCCAACCCGGCGACCCGTTGTGGCGCGACGAGTTTCCTCTGACCAGCGAAGGCGAGGACTTTGTCGCCAGACGCGACTTCACCCGGTACCTCATCGCCGCCTCCGGCGTGTTTGCCGCCGGTGCGGTCGGCGCCGGCACGTGGGCCACGATGCAGCGGGCCAACTCTGGAAAGGCGATGCCGATCGTCGAGGTGGGCGACATCCCCGAGGACGGCGAGTACCTGTTCAAATATCCCGGCGACGATGACCCGGCCATTTTGGTGCGCCTGCCCAACGGCGATCTGCGGGCGTTCACCCAGAAGTGCACCCACCTGGGCTGCGTCGTCTACTACAAGCCCGAAGAAGAGACGCTGTTCTGCCCGTGCCACCACGGCTTCTTCGACCCCAACTCCGGCGAGCCCACCGCCGGGCCGCCAGACCGCCCGCTGGCGGCAATTGACGTCGAGGTTCGGGGAAGCACCGTGTGGGCACTGGGGATCGACACATGAGCGAGCAAACCACCACCAAGCGAGCGATCGGACGGGCCGCCGTAGCCCCTCCCGACAGGTCGCGTTACAAGCGCTCGGGAGGCATCGCCGCCTACCTGCTGGTGATGGTGTCGTTGCAGATCTTCCTGCTGGTGGTGGCGGTCGAGGGCGTACTGGCCCACCAGCCCGGCCTCGCACGCGCCGCCGCAGGGTTGTCGGTGGGCCTGTGGCTCATCGTCATGACGCTTCGACGGTTGATGCCCCATGAGTAGGGCCAAGAGGCCGAACACACCTTCTCCCAACGAGACGGCTACAAAGTCGCCGCGGTCCGGTCCGATCGGCGGCGACATCTCCGCCATCGTCGAGGGCTTCGGTACCCGCTTCCGTATCCCCGTCCTGGTCAGCCGCCACTCGCAGACCTCGGTGATGGGCCTGTTTGCGCTGGTCAACGGTGTGCTGTCGATCGCTCTGATGTCGATGGCCGCCGTCGCAACCGGCCAGGCATTCATCTTCCCGTCGTTGGGGCCGACCGCGTTCCTTCTCTTTTACACACCCACCCTGCCGGCAGCGTGCCCGCGCAACACGATCTTCGGCCACGCGATCGGCGTCGCCGCCGGGTACCTGGCGCTGGTGATCTTCGGACTGACCGAGGCCGCACCGGCCCTGGCCACCGAGGTCACCTGGCCACGGGTCGGTGCGGCGGCGGTGTCGCTCGGCCTCACCAGTGGGTTCATGGTGTGGCTCAAGGTGCCCCATCCCCCTGCCGGCGCCACGACGCTGATCGTGTCGCTCGGCATCCTGAAGACGCCCGCCCAGCTGACGGTGTTGATGATCGCCGTCGTGCTGATGGTGGTGCAGGGCATGGTGATCAACCGGCTCGCCGGTATCGACTACCCCACTTGGGCCCCCAAGCTGAGCTGATCGACCGGTACTGTTCGCAAAATGGCAGTTGACAGCGACCAGGTGATCATCGTCGGGGCGGGATTGGCGGGGCTGAGCGCTGCCCGGCGGCTGGTCGATCGAGGCGTCGACGTCACGGTGCTTGAGGCCCGTGACCGGGTCGGTGGCCGCACCGAGGGTGGCGAGACCGCCGACGGCACGCCCATCGAACTTGGCGGTCAATGGGTGGGTCCCACCCAGGATCGCATGTACGAGCTGATCGCCGAGCTGGGCCTGGAGACGTTCCCCACCCACAACCGGGGTCAGACGGTGGTGCAGCTCGGCGGCAAACGGGTGTCCATGTCGTCCAAGCGGGGCGCCACACCCAAGCTCAACCCGTTTGTGCTGGCGGACCTTGGCCAGGGCATGGCCCGGTTCAACAAGGCGGCCAAGACGGTGTCGCTCACCGAGCCGTGGAACACCAGGAACGCCAAGGTGCTCGATGGCCAGACGTTCGAGACGTGGATCCGTCGTCACCTGCATACCCCGACCGGCCGGGAGTATTTTCGGGTGGCGTGCGAGGCGGTGTTCTCCACCGAGTCGGCCGACCTGTCGGCGTTGCATGCGCTGTTCTACGCCAACTCGGGCACCGACCTCGACACCCTGCTGGCCACCGATCGAGGTGCTCAGCAGGATCGCATCGTTGGCGGCTCGGTGCGCATCGCCGAGACGATGGCCGACCAGTTGGGTGAGCGGGTGAGGCTCACCACCCCGGTGCGACGCGTCGAGCACGACCACGAGGGTGTCCGGGTGGGCACCAGCAGTGGCGAGGTGATCGAGGGGAGCCGGGTGATCGTCACGTTGCCCCCGACGCTTGCGGGCCGACTCGACTATGCGCCCGCCCTTCCGTCGTGGCGGGACCAGCTCACTCAACGGCTGCCGGCCGGGTCGGTGGTGAAGCTGTACTGCGTCTATCCCGAGCCGTTCTGGCGCAACGATGGCCTCAACGGGCAGGTCGCCTCCGACGAGGGGCCCGTGAAGGTGGTCTTCGACAACACCCCACCATCGGGCACGCCGGGCATCTTGGTTGGCTTCATGGAGGCCAACGACGGGCGCAGGTGGGTGCGTCGCCCGTTGGCCGAGCGGCGCCAGGCCGCCGTCGACTGTTTCGTGCGCTATTTCGGGCCCAAGGCCGCCGACCCGGTCGAGTACATCGAGCGCGACTGGATGGCCGAGGAGTTCAGCCGCGGTTGCTACGGGGCCCACTTCACGCCGGGCGTCTGGACCGCCTTCGGTCACGCACTTCGTAAGCCGGTCGGTCGCATCCACTGGGCGGGCGCCGAGTGTTCGCCGGTGTGGAACGGCTACATGGAGGGCGCCGTCCGCTCGGGCGAGTCAACGGCCTCCGAGATCGTACGCCTGCTGTAGGTCAGTACAGGATGTCGAGCGCGTATCGCAGCGCCCCATCCAGTTTCGCCCGGGTGGCCATGTCCAGGTGACCGACCGGTTGCGCGTCGAGCAGTGAAAGCGGGACGCTCACCAGGGCGTCGCAGGCGATCACGCTGGTTGACGGGAGTCCCTCATCCGTGCCGATCTCCACTTCGCTCCGGATGCCTCGGATCGTTCGAGTGACCGGGGCACAAGTGACGGACGTCAGAACACTGATGGCGGCGTCCCGGGTGAGGACGCACAGGGGACGTCGGCCACGGGGAGGGCCCAGATCGGCCCAGATCACGTCGCCACGGGCTACCACGCTGGGAGCGTTTGGGCACCCAAATGGACCGCTGACTCAATGAAGGCCGGATCCTGCGGGACCCGGCGGTAGGCGTCCTGTAGGTCCCGGTCGGCACGGGCACGCTCGGTGGCCTCCAGCACTGCCGCGGCTCCGCGCCGCAGAAGTTCTGAACGGTTGGTTCCCTGCTCGCTCGCAACTCGATCGAGCCGCTCCACAAGGTCGTCATCGAGTTGGACAAGGACTTCACGTCGGGCCATGACCATATGATAATTCATATGGATGGTCGAGCGGCGCCTCCATGCGGGCGACGTTGAGCTGGGCGAGGTGGTGGCGCATCGATCGCGCGCTACCGGTGACGCCGGCCCCGACTGCGGTCGGCACACCTCAGAGTGGCTGGGCGCTCGAAGACCCCCAAGAACCGTCAACCTCCAAGGTCACCCAACAGATTCCGAACCCGACTGCCAGCTGCCAGGCATCCCCACAGGTTGGCCGTGGAGCCAGTGCAGTCACCGCAAATCCCAGGTGAACGAGCGAGACCACATCACCCGAGTTGGGGTCCCACACCCGGATGGTCCCATCGTTCGATCCGGAAACCAGCCGGGTGCCGTCCGGTGACCACCCCACCGACAACACCCCGCCGGTGTGGCCTTCGAGACGGCCGAGTTCGGTGCGCTCCTCGGGGTCCCAGACCCGGATGGTCCCATCGTTCGACCCGGAAACCAGCCTGGTCCCGTCCGGTGACCACCCCACCGACAACACC